>CAYGIB010000186.1:0-4410 GCA_964349735.1 uncultured Oscillospiraceae bacterium
GCTAATGAGATGCCGATCATGGAAGCCCGGGGTTTATCGAGCGGTAATTCCAAGGTTGCTCCCTTTGATCTGAAAATGTACGAAGGTGAAGTCGTCGGTTTCAGCGGCTTATTAGGCTCCGGCAGAAGCGAGCTGGTTCGATCCATTTACGGAGCGGATAAAGCGATCCATGGTCAGCTTCTGATAAACGGAAAACTCACCAAAATCAAAAAGCCTTTGGACGCAATCAATCAAGGAATGGCTTATTTGCCTGAAGATCGAAAAGTAGACGGCATTTTCTCCGAGCTTTCCGTACGCGAAAACATCATTATTGCCCTTCAGGCGAAAAAAGGAATGTTTAAGCGAATTTCCCGAAAAGAAGCGGCTAAATGCGCCGACGAGTATATCCAATTACTCAGCATCAAAACCCCGAACATCGAAACCCCGATTAAGAGTCTTTCCGGCGGGAACCAACAAAAGGTCATCCTGGCACGCTGGCTCTTGACCAATCCAAAGTTTATGATCCTGGACGAACCGACCCGCGGTATCGATGTCGGCACAAAGACAGAAATTCAGAAATTAATCCTGAAACTTGCCGGAGAAGGCAGGAGTGTCGCTTTCATTTCATCCGAGATGGATGAAATGATCCGAACCTGCTCTAAGATGGTGGTTATGCGAGACCGGCGGAAAGTCGGCGAACTGACCCAGGAAAATCTGGATCCGAGTACGATTATCCGGACGATTGCAGGGGGTGAACACAGCGATGAATAAGGTCACCGGCGAATTAAGACCGCTCTCCTTAGAACCGAAATCCTGGATCAGGCGTCTTCTAAGCAATCGGCTTACGATTCCGTTACTGGTGCTTCTCGTTGTGATGGTTCAAAATGTAATCACAACGCCGAATTTTTTCGAAATTTCAATAAACAACGGCTTAATTTCCGGATATATTCCCAATATCATGGACGAAGCCGGCGAACTGATTATCATCACGTTGGGCATGACACTGGTAATTGCGGTGTCCGGAGGCGTGGATCTGAGTGTCGGCCCGATTATGGCCATCGCAGCCAGCTTTTGCGGACTTCTTTTGAACGGTTCGGAATACAGAACGGCGGTTTTTCACAATCCGTACTTTCTGGCAATCTTTGTCGGCCTGATTGGCGGCGCCCTGTGCGGCGCTTTCAACGGATTTCTGGTTGCGCGATTAAAAATCCAGCCGATGATCGCCACTCTGATTCTGTTTACGGCCGGACGTTCCATCGCAAAGCAAATCACGCATGGTCAAACGATTTATATAATGAATCCCGTATATAAATGGCTGGGAGTTCAAATTCCCGGTATACCGATCCGGACAACGATTCTTGTCAGCATTGCGTTTATCATTCTTGTGGTGTTGATTATTAAACTGACCAGCTTAGGCCTTTATGTCCAGAGCGTGGGCATTAACGGATCGGCAGCCCGTCTCGTGGGTCTTAATTCCCGTGTTATCAAATTCATGGCATTTGTAATCTGCGGAATATTGGCGGGAGCGGCGGGGCTTGTCGGTTCGAGCAGCGTCGGAAGCGTGAATTCCGGCGAATTAGGTATGAGCATAGAGATGGATGCCATATTGGCGGTGGCCTTGGGAGGCAATAGTTTAGGCGGCGGAAAATTCAGTATCGCAGGGTCTGTAATCGGGGCCTATACCATCCAGGCAATCACGACCACTCTTTATGCTATGAATATTCGCGCGGATCAGCTCAATGTTTTTAAAGCGATTATTATTATTGTCATCATTGTCGCAAGCAGTGATGTGTTCAAGGAAAAGATCAAACGATTCTTCCGCAGTATATCCCGAAAGAGCGTGCCGGTCGGAGGTTTAAGCGATGAGAGACAGTAGAAAGAAAAATTCGTTGTCCGCTTCAACACCCTTGGTGAAACGCAGTGGCTTGAGTAACACGGGCATATTACTGCTGATTACAGTTTCTCTTTTTGTTGTTTTGTATATTGTTTCCACCATCTTATTTAAGGATAGTAACTTCGCAAAATACTCCGTCTTTTTCAACTTGATCAACAACAAGGCTTATTTGTTGATGCTTGCCTTAGGGTTAACGGTTGTTCTAATCACCGGCAGTATAGATATTTCCGTCGGCAGCGTGACCGGACTGGTCAGCATGGTCATTGCCGTGATGCTGTCTCAATATGGGATGAGCGCTATCTGGGCCATACCGGTATCGTTACTCATCGGAATCGCGTTCGGTATTGTCCAGGGTTATCTGGTCGCCTATATGGAGATTCAACCGTTTATTGTAACCTTGTCCGGACTTTTTTTCGCGCGGGGCATGATCAGTGTAATCAACCCCAAATCCGTGCCGATATCCGATAAACTATTCATGAGTTGGTCGAGCGCGAAGGTGTATATTCCATTTCTTTATAACGAGCGCAAGAACGGTACCCTGGATGTTGCGTACCTCACACCGGCAGCCATAACGGCAATCGCCGTCTTAATTATTCTTATCATTGTTATGAAGAAAACAAAGTTCGGCCGCTCTTTGTATTCAGTCGGAGGCAATCCCCAGAGCGCTCTTTTTATGGGAATCAACGTCAAAAGGATAAAGTTCCTGGCCCATGTGCTTTGCGGCTTATTAGCCGGTATCGGAGGCCTTCTCTATACGCTTTTTGCTCCGTCCGGCAATCCTCAGAATGGTTACGGCTATGAAATAGACGCGATTTCCTCGAGTGTAATCGGAGGCGTAATGCTGAGCGGAGGTGTAGGACTTCCGATCGGCACGCTTTTCGGGGTGCTGATCAACTCGCTCATTGAACGTGTGGTGCCGCTTCTGGGTATCGTGGATGCGTCCTGGCCCAGGATCATCACTTCGGCGTTTCTGTTCGTCTTTATCGTTCTCCAGAGCATCTTTGCAAGTGCCGGCAACAAGCGCAGCTTCAAGTTGGCGTTGCCGAAATGGCTGAGGTTAAAGCATAACGACAGCTAGATGATTACATCGTTGAACTGATCGGCGAAGAGGTTACATCATCTATCGAAAAGCTGCTTCTCTTCTTACCTCTTCCGTAAACAACTTTTGTTCCCGCCATTTTATTTCCTCCCTGCTATGACTCTCGAGATGATTCCTGTGTTTTTGTTTTTAGAGTATTACTACTCCCTTTACCCGGATGAACAAGAATTCCGACCGCCAGCCATACCGCGCTGCAAAGGATCGCGGGAAGCCATGCCGCACCCGCGGTGCCGGTCATCCAGGTGTTCAGCCAGCGACCCGGCAGGGCGAAGGAAATGGTTTCCAGCATCCCCGCATATTCGGGAAGTTCCGCCAGCATGCCGCAAAGAATCGCGTTTACGATGGTAATCAGCGGCGCCAGGAAGAACAGTGCAACGGATTGTTTCGTACAGGCCGATATGAAAAGTACCATGCCCATGGTGCCGCATAGGAAAACCATGAACGCCGGCAGAGACGCCAATGCCTCCCGTGCGGAAATATCGAAGAGCAGAACCGAAAGCGCAGCAACTACCGCCGCTCCCGCCGCCGCGATGGTAAACGGAGCCAGGGAGGTGCCAATCAAGAGCCGGGATCGACGCACACCCATCTGAGCGGCGCGTTTAACGAGCACACGGCGGTTAATATCCAGAGCCCACGCTGCGCCGACAAGCAGATAAAACACCACACACATCGCATAGTTGAGGATCGATGACTGAAGCGCATTCATCGGTTCCTCATCCGCTTCCGACTGTCCGAGAATAGTCGTCGCAACATGGACCGGGGCTTCCTTCACCACGATCGAGGCGAGTTCCTCTCGAAGCGCAGCCTCGTTGGCGGAAGAGAAAGTCCAGCCCTTCTCCTCCGCAAATTCCCGGGCAATCACCACCGCCCGCTCCTCTACCCACAGCAGCATTGTACGGTTCAAAACCGGCTCGCTCACGGCGAGCGGAGCCTGACTCGAAGGAGTGAAATAGAGCGCCAGAATATCATCGAAATCACCGGTTTGCAGCTTTTCGGTGAAATCCGAACGAATATGAAGCACCAGCTCCACTCGATCCCGGTAAAGCAGCTTGAGCGCCTCTTCCATCGGAAGCCGCTCCGCCGTAAATCCGTCATAATCGAGCATGTCCTCCATGAGCCGCCCGCTATACTCTCCTTCATCCTCATTGACGATTGCGATGCGGAACGGATTATCGGTTTGCTGACTGCTTATCGATACGAGCAGCAAGGATAAAATGACAGCGAGTATGACAAACACCAGCGAATACCCGTCCCGCAGGCTGGCGCCCATTCTGGCTCGAAAAAGATTCTGCCACCTCATCGCGCCGCCGCCTTTCGATAAATGCCCGCGATTCCGATGCCAATGAACAGCAGCGCCGCAAGAAACAGCTTCAGCAAACTTAACTGCCGCATCAACTATCTCCTGTTCTGTCGCCCCTTTTCTGCCGTATGCTATATT
>CAYGIB010000187.1:0-4385 GCA_964349735.1 uncultured Oscillospiraceae bacterium
GCCTCCGGCGTTCCGCCGGAGGCGGGTTTTTTTTGATGCCGAATAATCGGAGAATTCGGTTTCATCGGAAGAATGAAGGAAACGTCCGTCGTCGGCCAGCGATGGAAACGCAGGACAAATGTGTGTTATAATGTAATCAGTATTTTAGGAATAGTTACTAATGTACAATGGTTCTCCGCTCACGCGGAATGACATATGCGTTCGGCTTCCCGGGCGGCGTGAAAGCGGTTCGGCTTGCTGATTGAAGTACCTGTTCCATACTTCGATTTGCTCCTTAGCATTGGAGGCGTTTTTCAATGCCCGAGCGATTTTCGAATTCTTCCGGAGGCATCGTGTACAGCAGAATGCGCAATTCTGCAGGACAACACGAGGGCGCACGACCGGGTTTCTCCAACAAGGTCCGCGCGGTTCATGTCCGGCGGTATATTGGACTGCAGGTGATTCGAAGGAAGCTGTCACGCTTTCCTCCGGGCATGATTACGCTGATTCCGGCGTCACGCTGGCTTTTCGAGAACTATCACAAGTTGTATCTCAATCTGAAGTCGTTTCAGGCCAAGGGCGGAGCGGCGAGCTTTCGCAGACTCCCTTTGCTTCGAAGCGGCCCGGATAAGGGCTACCCGCGCATCTACATGATTGCCCGCGAGATTGTCTTGTGCACGAACCTGCACGTCAATGAGGACGCGGTCATCGACTTAATAAATGAATACCAGAAGCTTCGTATGCTGACGACGGCGGAGCTTGCTATTCTGCCGGATGCACTGACGCTTTGTCTTCTGGATATGGTAATCGAGCAGTCCGGGCGTATTCTGCCTGCGATTGAGCACAAGGTAAAGGCCAATGAGCTGATGGATAAGGCCGCGCCTTCTTTCTTAAAATCGGAGGAGGATGGGCTTCTATTTCTGAAAGAAAGAATACGCAAAGCGGATATCCGTAACCACACATACAGCTCGCACTTAATATACCGGCTGAACAGCCTGGCGATCGGCAAGACGGTCATCGAAGCTTTTCTGCAGAAAATGATCGAGACGAAGGAGAGCGGCGGTAAGGAATTGATTTCGGAAATAACCGAAAAGGAGCGTTTGTTCGAGTCCGACTCCGAGAGCACAATGAGCGCGCTGATCGAAAGTTTAGCAGAGGTTTCCGACATCGATAT
The DNA here is from genome assembly GCA_964349735.1 of uncultured Oscillospiraceae bacterium. Classification (GTDB taxonomy): domain Bacteria; phylum Bacillota; class Clostridia; order Saccharofermentanales; family Saccharofermentanaceae; genus JAAYCT01. The sequence continues at coordinate 1,154 of CAYGIB010000187.1, forward strand.
CGACCGGTTTTTTGCCGAGGTGTCGATTCTTGAGGAGCAGTTTTCAAAGGACCCCGCCGGCGTGTATAGCAGAATGGATGCGCCGACGCGAGCACTCTACCGCAGGCGGGCCGTTCGCTTTGCCAAGCGGTATAAGGAGGGCGAGGGCGAAATCGCCGAGGCAGTCTTGAAGCTGTGCAGGTTTCCGCCTCGTGAAGCAAATTTCGGAAATAAAGACCATGTCGGCACCTATCTGGTCGGAGGCGGTCGCTCCTACCTTCGAGCCCATCTGACCGGAAAGGGTGCTCAGAGACGGATGCCGGCGGACATTTTAAAGGCATTCACTCGCGCGGCGTACTTCATCTCGATTATTCTAATCACGATTGCCATCATTCCTCTGGGTTGTGCCGCAGCCGGCATCGGCCCGGAGGGATTGAACACGGGCAGAGTCCTGTTTGTCCTGTCGATGATTTTGCCGGCGTCGGCTATCGCCGTTTTTGTGGTGAATGCCGTGTATACAAAGCTGGTTGAACCACAGCCCAGCCTCGCGATGGACTTTGAAAAGGGGATCCCCGAGGAGTGTGCCACGTTTGTGGTGATGCCCGTCATTCTGGCGTCCGTAAAGGGCGCGAAAAGCACTGTAGCCTCGCTGGAGCGTCATTTTCTTGCCAATCGACTGGACCACCTGTATTTCGCGATTCTGGCCGATTATAAAGATGCACCGACCCGCGCGCTCAAGGAGGATGAAGAAATTATCCAAGCCGCCGTGCGAGAAATTGACATACTCAACCAGAAATACCCCCGGAACCCCATCCGGTTCTTTCTGCTCTACAGAGAGCGCGAGTGGAACCCGCTTCAGAAATGCTGGATGGGTTGGGAGAGGAAGCGCGGTAAGCTCGAGGGCTTCAACGCGCTCCTTTGCGGCGAAGAGGAGAAACGCTACCGGATGCCGGTCGGTGACGAGGATGTTTTCAAAAAGATCAAGTATGTCATTACGCTGGATGCGGATACCGAGCTCCCGCAGGAGAGTGCGGCCAAGATGATCGGAGTGATTGAACATCCATTAAACCAGCCCGTTCTCAATGAAAAGAAGACCCGCGTCGAAACCGGATATGTTATCGTTCAGTCGGAAATCGGCAACCGGATACCGGCGCCGTCGGCCGGGCTGTTTCAGGTGATGCTGTCCGGGCAAGCAGGATTCGACCCGTACTCGACGATTGTTTCGGATATCTATCAGGACACATTTCACGAGGGAATCTTTGCGGGGAAGGGTATCTATCATCTGCAAGCCTTTCACACGCTCCTTTCGCACAGAATACCGGAGAACAGTGTGTTAAGCCACGATCTTTTGGAAGGAAGTCTGACGAGATGTGCTTTTGCGAGCGGCATCAAGCTCTTGGATCGAGTTCCGTCCCGAATCGAAACCTTTATCATGAGGGAGCACCGGTGGATTCGAGGAGACTGGCAACTTCTGCCATATATATTCCATGCCCGCAGACTCAACCTGCTCTCCCGTTGGAAAATGTTGGACAATTTAAGAAGGAGCGTGGTGTTCCCGGCGCTTCTGGTGCTCGTTTTTACCAATATCCTTTTAGTGCCCGAGGCACCTTGGATATGGATGCCATTCCTGTTTTTCGAGTCGACGGTGAACATGCTGCGCTTGATACTGAACTTGACGTGCCGGAAAATCCGACGTATATTCGAGCGGATTTCTGCTACTGTTTTCGGACAGAATATTTTTGATGTGATCATCCAATCCGTTTATCGATTCATGCTGATGCCGGTGCGCGCTGTTTCCGCATTCGATGCCATCATCCGGACGCTGTACCGTATTCTTTTGAGCCACAGGAATCTCCTGGAATGGCAGACGGCCGACTCCGTCGAAAAGAAAGCGCGAACCTCGATCCATGGGTATTTACGCATAATGTGGCCGTCGGTTTTAACGGCTGCGGTTTTCTTCTATGCCTCGCTTCTTCCGATTTCTGTGGGACTTAAGCTGGCTCTTATATCCTGTTGCGCCCTGTTTGCGTTATCGCCGGTGATTGCCATGCTTTCCGAAAAACAGATTCAAAGAGAGCTCCGAAACTTTTCAAGCAAAGAACAGAGGGCTCAGATTCGTCGGATTGCCGTTAAAATCTGGCGCTATTTTTTCGATCATTTCGATGAAGAGAATCATTTCCTGTGCCCCGATCACCTTCAGGAAGAACCCGGCCCGAAGCGGGCAAATCGGACGTCGCCGACGAATATCGGCCTTCAGTTACTGGCGGCTCTTTCCGCACGCGACCTAGGCTATCTGGGCCTTCTTTCCTATGTGGATACGGTTGAAAAGATTCTCGGAACGGTACGAAATTTACCCAAATGGAACGGGCATCTTTTTAACTGGTACGATACGAGAACGCTTCAAGTGATCGAGCCGAGTTATGTTTCGACCGTGGACAGCGGAAATTTTCTGGCGCACCTCATTGCCCTGAAAGAAGGACTCGACGCACTTCCGGAGCAGCCGGTATTTCGTTCTTCTCTGACGCAGGGATTGACGGACCTCCTTCTCGCGGATGAGGAAGAAATCTTAGGAGATACAGACACGCACAGGCGGGTCCTCCGTAAAAAACCGATATATGCCAAGGCCCCTCGAGAACTCTCTCTAATGGCATCCATTCTGCGTTTTGAAGCGACCGGATCGATTCCGGAAGAGCGGCTGAGCGTCTTCTATCTGTTCGTTGATACGCTGCGTCAGGATCCGAAGACCGGGAGTCAGACGATTCGCTTCTGCGCCGACCTGATTAAGGACAGAGAAAAGCTGGCACCCCAAAATGCGGGTGATTTGCTGAAGTCCCTCAATCAGCTGGCAGACGAAGGCAACCGACAAGCCGCTCTGCTTCTGCGAAGAATCGCCAAGCTGTCCGGCGATATCCGACGGATGATTGCCGCGGCGGACTTCAAGCCTCTTTATGATTACCGGAAAAGGCTTTTCCGGATCGGATATCATGTTTCTCTGCAGAAACCGGACCGGGGGCACTATGATCTTATGGCCTCGGAGTCCAGACTCACCAGCTTTCTTGCCATCGCGAAGGGTGACATCCCCAAGCGCCATTGGCTCAGTCTGGGAAGACCGCTGACTCTGGTTCGCGGCATGCCGGCACTGGTTTCCTGGAGCGGGTCTATGTTTGAGTACTTGATGCCCAATCTGGTCATGCGCGTTCCGCCGGGCAGCATCATGGATCACAGCTGCCGGGCGGCCGTAATCAGTCAGATG
>CAYGIB010000188.1:0-4370 GCA_964349735.1 uncultured Oscillospiraceae bacterium
GATTTAGGCATCAATCTGGTCAAGGGTGTTGTTCTTAGTTTTCTCTCCGTGATGATTTTCCTGCCCGCATTAACACTGATCAGCTTTAAACTGATCGACAAGACCCGGCACCGGAGCTTCGTCCCAAGTTTTCTCAAAGTCGGGCGTGGGGTGATGAAGGCCCGGATGGCCTTTTTGATATTGGCTCTGATCGTGGTCATTCCCTGTTATCTGGCTCAATCGAACGCCGGTTTCATGTACGGGATGGGCACGGTGGCCGAAAGCTCCCGCTCGGGAAAAGATGCGGCTCAGATCGACGCCGAATTCGGTAAAGAAAATGTTCTGGTGCTTCTGGTCCCGATCGAAAGTCCCGGAAAAGAAGCCGATCTGTGCGCAGAATTATCTTCCGTTCCCCACGTGACCGACGTGGTGTCCTATGTGACGGCCGTAGGTTCTCAAATCCCCGTGCGGTATTTGCCGCAGGAGGTTCGCGAGCATTTCTATTCCGTGCAGTATTCACGCATCATCCTTTACACCGATAATCCCGATGAAGGGGAGCAGGCATTTTCGACCGTTCAATCCGTCCGGGATATTGCCGGCCGGTATTACGATACCTATTTCCTCACCGGCCAGACCGCGACACTGTCCGACATGAAAAGCGTGGTGGAAATCGACACGCGCACTGTCGGTCTCGTCGCCATCGCCGGCATATTTATTATTCTGCTTCTGACGTTCCGCTCGCTGAGCATTCCTATATTTCTGGTCTTCACCATTCAGTCCGCCATCTGGATGAATCTTGCGGTTCCGTATTTTACCGATCAGCCGCTCAGCTTTATCGGATATCTGATCATCAGCACCGTTCAGCTCGGAGCGACCGTGGATTACGCCATTCTTCTGACACACAGATACCTGGAAGACCGGAAAAGTCTTCCGAAAAAAGAGGCGATGCTTAAAGCTCTTTCTGAAAATCTGGCGGCGATCCTGGTATCGGCCGGAATTCTCGCGTCCGCCGGATTCGCGCTGGCGGGTACCTCCGGGAACCCCATCATTTCCGAACTGGGCACTCTGCTCGGGCGCGGCACCATCCTTTCCTTCGTGATGGTGGTATGTGTCCTGCCGGCGCTCCTGGTGCTCTTTGATACGTTTATTCGAAAAACAACCTTAAAAAGCGGCTTCTTTCGACGAAGCGAGCTTTCCGACAATTGAAAAGGAGATCAACGATTATGAATAAAAAAATATTATCTGTTTTCCTGGCGGTCGCGGTAACGCTGACCTGGAGCATACCGGCCCTTGCATCGGACACCGCCCCGGCACGACCCGCTCCCGGGGACGCACAAGCGGATCCATTCTCTCCCGGGGGCGTACAGGCGGAATCATCCAATTTCGAGAACTCCGACTCGGAATCATCCCCCAAAGAAGAAATCGTCTACGGAATATTGGCGGCGGACGGAAGCGTTCAGCGCGTATACGTGGTCAATCGCTTTTCGAGTGGCTCGATCACCGATTACGGGCGTTACAGCGAAATAGTCAATATGACCTCATCGGATGCTTTGATGCAAAACGAGGATCAAATTACCGTCGACAGCGCCTCCGACTCGCTGGTTTATCAGGGAACGTCGGAATCCAACGAGCTTCCCTGGAATGTCTATGTCGTATACCGGCTGGACGGGACAGAGCGGGCCGCGTTCGACATGGCCGGCGAGACGGGCGCGCTCGAAATCATCGTTTCCGTGACGCCAAACGACGCCGTGAACGCTGTTTTTTCCGATAACTACGTGCTCCAGGTCTCTCTATCCTTAGACGAGGACCTTTGCTCGGACATTTATTCGGACGGGGCGACGCTGGCTCGAGCGGGCAATAACACGGTGATCTCTCATACCGTATTGCCCGGTAGAGATGCCGTTCTTTCGGTGACGGCCAATGTCCGGAATTTTTCCATGAGCGGAATCGAGTTTGCCGGAGTGTCTTTCTCTATGGCCGTCGAGGTTCCCGATACGGAAGACTTAAATGACGACTTGACTCTTCTGGCGGACGCGATCAAAGATGTGAACGAAGGCGTACGTCTACTGGCTGACGGGCTTTCCGCATCTTCGACCGGCGCTCGCCAATTGTCCGCCGGTTCGTCCGACTTTTCAGATGGGCTGGCGGCGCTTCTCGCGCAGTCCGGGAGTCTTCTTGATGCCTCCTCTCAGATCAAGTCCTCCCTCGCCGCCATCTCCGCCGGGCTGGAGTCCGGGACCGACGGATCGTATGACTTGTCGGATCTGTCCGAGCTTCCCGGCGCCTTGCGTCAGCTTGCCGCCGGTTTGGATGAAGTCTCGGCGGGATTAAGCGACCTGTCCGACGGCTATAACACCGCATTTCCGATGCTCGACGCAGCGATTACCGATATTCCCGACGCAGATGTGGATGCCGCCGCATTGTATGGGGCTGTGTCCGGAAACTCCGAACTGACCGCATCGCTCGATCAATTGATGGCGTATTATGCGGCGGCGAGAACCGTCCAAGGTACATATGCCGCAACACGCGACGCTTTCTTGTCGGTTTCCGCCGGTCTGAATTCGATCTCCGTTTCAATGGATACAATCTCCGGAACCCTTTCGGGCATGGCCGATTCCATCGAGGAAAGCCTGCAGAATCTCGATTTGGAGGACACTCTTGATTCGCTAAGCGATGGCATTTCCCTCTTAAGTACCTCATACAATCAGTTTCATCTGGGTCTTGGAGAGTATACCGGCGGAGTCCGGAGTCTATCCGGCGGATATGCCGAAATACACACCGGCATCCGGTCTTTTGCTGACGGGACGAGTTCGCTTCGTGACGGCGCAGAGGAGCTGGCGGACGGAACCGATATCCTGAATCAGGAAATCGCAAAACTGCCGGATTTTTTGCTGGATGAAATCGACGCGCTGACTCAGTATTACGACCGATCCGACTTCGCGCCGGTCTCGTTCGCTTCGAGCAAAAACACCCGGGTCACCTTTGTTCAGTTTGTTATGAAGACGGCATCCATTACACTACCCGAACCGGCCGGTGAAGAAACGCACGCTCCTGCCCCTTCAACCTTCTGGCAGAAGCTAATAAAGATATTTGGAATCTAGTCCGGGAAGCGTCCCTTACGGGAAATCCGAGTCACCCCTTCAGCGTCCTCATCGAATTCAAGACCGCCGGTCATCCGCCCTTCAGCGTCCTCATCGAATTAAAGACCGCCAGCACCGTCACGCCGACGTCCGCGAAAACCGCGAGCCACATCGTCGTGATTCCGAAGGCGCCGAGCGTGAGGAAAGCAAACTTAACAGCAAGCGCAAATGCGATATTCTCACGGACGATGCGCATGGTATTGCGGGAGATTTTGATTGCCCGGCTCAGCTTATCGAGTCTATCGTCGGTGATGACGACATCGGCCGCCTCGATCGCTGCGTCACTTCCGAGCGCCCCCATGGCAACCCCGACATCCGCACGCGAAAGTACCGGCGCATCATTCATTCCGTCCCCGACAAAGACCAGTGATTTACCCCTTGGTTTTTCTTGAAGAAGCCGCTCTACCTCGGCGACCTTATGATCCGGCAGGAGCTCCGCGCGCGTCTCGTCGACCCCCAGCGCCTGGCCGACGGCCTCCCCAACCGCCCGGCTGTCTCCGGTCAGCATGACGATGCGGGAAATTCCGAGGGTGCGAAGGGACTCCAGGGACTCTCTGGCATCGGGCTTGATCTCGTCGGAGATGATGATGTGGCCCATATATTCATTTTCGACAGCAATGTGCACAATCGATCCTTGACGGTGACAGTCGCTCGGGCATACGGTGATTTGCTCCATCAGTGTGGCATTTCCGACATGGACCGTACGGCCGTCGATGAATGCCCGGACGCCGCGACCGGCGAGTTCCGTGACTTCTCCGATTCGGTGTTTATCGATATGTCCGCCGTGCGCGCGGATGATGGCACCCGCGACCGGATGGGTCGAATAGCTCTCGGCCGCCGCGGCAATATCGAGAAGTTCGGCTTCGGTGATTTTCTGCGGGTGAACGGCCGTGACCGAGAAGGTTCCCTTCGTCAGTGTGCCGGTCTTATCAAAAGCGACCCAACCCGCCTTGGAAAGCGTCTCCAGATCGGTCGCGCCTTTGATGAGAATACCTTTTCGAGAAGCACCGCCGATGCCGCCGAAAAACGACAGCGGCACCGAAATCACCAGCGCGCAGGGACAGGAGACGACCAGAAAGACAAGCGCCCGGTGAAGCCACTCGGTAAAGTCCTGCCCGAAAAGCAGCGGCGGAACAGCGGCCAGAAGGATCGCCGCAATCACCACACCGGGCGTATAGTATCGGGCAAAACGCGAGATAAATCGCTCGGTTCGCGCCTTCTTCGCCGCGGAATTCTCGACCAGTTCCAGAA
>CAYGIB010000189.1:0-4359 GCA_964349735.1 uncultured Oscillospiraceae bacterium
GAGCCAGATTTTCTCGACGGCCGCCGACGGGCAGACACAGGTTGATGTTCATGTGCTTCAGGGCGAGCGTGAGATGGCTTCATACAATAAAACACTCGGCAATTTCATACTCGACGGAATCGCACCCGCACCGCGCGGTGTTCCTCAGATTGAGGTCACGTTCGACATTGATGCCAACGGTATCGTTCATGTTACGGCCAAGGACATGGGGACCGGCCGTGAACAGAAAATTACCATCACAGCTTCGACGAACATGACCGAAGAGCAGATAAAAGCCGCGGTCAAGGAAGCGGAGCTTCATGCGGCAGAGGACTCCAAGCGCAAAGAAGAGATCGACATCAAGAATCACGCCGAGACGGCGGTATACCAGACCGAGAAGACTTTGAAGGAACTGGGTGACAAAGTAGATGCCTCCGACCGCGTGCCCGTGGACGAGGCGCTCGGCAGACTGAAGCAGGCCATCAGCTCGAATAATTATGAGGACATGAAGCAAGAGACGGAGGCCGTCCAGCAGGCGTTCTACAAGATAAGCGAAAAGCTCTATCAACAGCCGGGCGCCGGTCCGGATCAGGCAGCCCCGAATCCGGACGATTATACCGGGTATCAGGATACCGGAGCCGATCCGGGCCCGGGAACCGATCAGGGTCCCGGAGCCGACGGTGAAGGATTTAAGAACGCCGGCGGAGATTTCTGAGGATAATGGTTCAACGGTATATAGATGCGGCAGCAATGCCGCATCTATGCCTATTTGATAATCCAGATCAAGAATCGAGGAGGACACGTCTTTGGCAGAAAAGCGTGATTATTATGAGGTTCTCGGAGTTGGCAAAAGCGCTTCGGAAGCGGATCTGAAAAGAGCCTACCGGAAGCTCGCCAAGCAGTATCACCCGGACTTAAACCCCAACGATAAAGTTGCGGAGTCCAAGTTCAAGGAAGTAAACGAGGCGTATGCGGTGCTTTCCGATTCGGAGAAGCGCCGACAATTCGACCAATTCGGACATGCGGGTATGGACGGACAGGGCTTTTCCGGATTTTCGGGAGCCGACGTTGATCTCGGAGATTTGTTCGGATCGATATTCGGCGGTGCATTCGGTGGTGGGGGCAGGAGAAGAACCGGACCGGAGCAGGGAGCCAACCTCAAGTACGGGTTGTCCCTGGACTTTATGGAGGCCGCATTCGGTGTCGACAAGACGATCACCGTTACCAAGGAGGATATTTGCGATGCGTGTAAGGGTTCCGGTGCCGCTTCAGGCTCTTCGCCCGAGACCTGCCCGTCCTGTAAAGGCTCCGGGCGTGTTCAGCAGCAATCTCAGACGCTTTTCGGAATCACCATGGTTACCCGGGACTGTCCCGCTTGCGGCGGAACGGGAAATGTCATCCGCAATCCGTGCTCATCGTGCGGAGGGCGTGGACGTCGCGCTAAGAAAAAGGACCTCAGAATTCATGTGCCGGCCGGCGTAGATACCGGCGATATGATGCCCATTAAAGGAGAGGGCGAGCCCGGTCTGCGCGGTGGACCTTACGGGGATCTGTATATTCAGTTTAAGGTTCGTGCGCACGAGGTTTTCGAGCGAAAAGGAGTCAATACCTATTGCGACGTACCGATTACATACGCACAGGCTGCACTTGGGGCAAATATTGAGATTCCAACAATCGACGGGAAAGTGACAACGTATATAAAGGACGGAACGCAGCCGTTTGACACCTATACGCTTCGTGGTAAGGGTATACCGCATAAAAATCGACCGACCAGCAGAGGAGATCATATTAGCCGGTTCGTCTTAGAGGTTCCGACCAATATGACCGAGGACCAGAAAGAACTTCTCCGGAAATTTGAAGCGACGCTTTCGGACAAGAATTACCAGAAACGAAATAACTTTTTCAAGAAAGTGAAGGATATGTTTGGGATCTGATATGAAGTGGGTCGCGTTTACGGTAACATCGGCAGAGGAAGCGTCCGACGCAATTTGCGAAATGCTTCTTGAGCTTGGCGCCGGCGGCGTGTCCGTTCTGGATCCGGCGGATATGAAACAGATTCTCAACGCCCCGAATTCTCTGGCGTTTGCGGATGACTCATTTATTGAATCCCTCGGCACGGAGGTGGTGATCAAGGCATATTTTCCCTTTATCGGAGACTCGGTAATGACCACCGAACCGCATGATGAAGCGGACCCGTTGAATAGAGGGCACGAGCTGTATGCCGAAATACGCGGAACGAGACGATCGATAAACGATGTAAAGCGGCAGATCAAAAGAAGACTTTCGAAAATCGCCGAGTTTCTCCCGGTCGGCTCTGCCGGTGTCTCTCATGAATTAGTTTGCGCTCAAGATTGGGCGGATAACTGGAAAAAAGACTACAAGACTTTTCGAATCTCGGAACATGTGACCGTTTCACCGTCATGGGAAGACTATCAGGCCGAAGAAGGAGAAAAGGTTATACTTCTTGACCCAGGCTCGGCGTTCGGAACCGGCACGCACGAGACGACCGCGATGTGCGCCGAGATAATGGATCGAATCATTCAGCCCGGTGACATCGTTCTGGATCTCGGTTGCGGGTCGGGGATTCTCTCGATTCTCGCAGATAAGCTTGGAGTGGAATATGTCGAAGCGATTGATATTGACCGAACCGCGGTGGATGTGGCCGCAGAGAATATCCGCGCGAATGCCGCAACGGTAAACGTGCACAGCGGTGTGCTTCCGGATGCGAATAGAACAGACTATACGATTATCGTCGCCAATATTATTGCCGATGTCTTGATTGATTTGTGTCCTGCATTTTGCGAATATTTGAGTCCCGGTGGTTTTCTTCTGATATCGGGAATTATCGACCATAGAAGCCAAGAGGTGCTCGCGGCATATACGGAGGAAGGGTACGTTATGGTCAAGGCGCTCGAGAAGGGCGATTGGCACGCGTTCTTGTTTAGCCGGGATTAGTGAAAGCGGCAAAAACCGCTTCCGTATAGGAGCGGATTGCCGTCGGAAAGGCCAGTCTTTGCGCATCCTCGAAAGAATAGAACTTCCCGGCTCCCGTGCCTTTTGCCTCAGTGAAAGATAGCGGGATTTCTCTTGCTATACAGGGGGTAGGGATGGTTACTATATATCCTTTCATGTCCCAAATCATATGCGAAAAACGGTGAGTGGCCGACGGAAGCGTCGTGAGCTTCACCGGGCATTCGGGTTTAACTCCAAGACTTGAAAAAAGTTCCTGTATCGCATCTTCTTCGGACAGATGTCCGGGGAACATCGAAAACTCGTAGAGGCCGGCCAGGAGACCCTCGGAGGCCCTTTTACGAATCCATATCCGATCATTATGCAGAACAGCACAGACCGTAAACGGATAGGAAGGAACTGCGGCTGATTTCTTGATTCCGGGGAAAAGCTCCGGTATCCCGGATTGATTCGCTTTACAGAGTGCCCGGAACGGGCAGTCCGCGCAAGACGGAGATCTGGGCGTGCAAATGGTCGCGCCGATATCCATCATCGCCTCGTTAAAGTCGCCCGGCCGCTCCTTGGATATCATCTCCCGGGCAATGGAGGTGATTGCTTTTCGCGTCGATGAAGTGTCAGGGGTGCCCGTTAAGGCATTCAGCCGTGAGATTACGCGGATCAGATTCCCGTCAACCGAAGGCTCGGGCTCGCCGAAGGCCATCGACAGGATCGCTCCGGCGATATACGGTCCGATGCCGGGGATTTTCTGAATATCGACTTTGTCTTCGGGAAAAACTCCTTCGTGATGCTCGATTATGTAGCGCGCACCCTTTAAAAGGTTTGCGGCCCTCGAATAATAACCGAGTCCCTCCCAGGCTTTATAGATATCATCGGGTTCCGCCGCGGCTAAGGTCGGGATATCCGGAAAAAGCGTGAGAAAGCGATTGAAATAGGGAATGACGGTGCCGACCCGGGTCTGCTGCAGCATAACCTCGGATATCCAGGACTTATATGGGTTGCGCTCTTTTCGCCACGGAAGATCGCGCCGGTTTGCGTCATACCAGGTAAAAAGCGCCGTAATAAGTTCGGAGTAGTCGTTTTGCATCGATTTTACCTCGTTCGAAGTATATCATACTTGACAAGCTTCCCGGTGTGTAGCATACTTCACCGTACAGGATAGATCAAACCGCTGATCAGGGAGAGTATCTTTTCGCAAAACCGTGATAGAGAGCTGCAGAGGATGGAAATGTGGCACGGGAAGAAGAGGGAATGGGCCTGAGAGGGCAGCCCGAAAGAAGAGTGCGAAGGCACAAATCGAGTAGTCGCTGACGGGGACTTCACCCGTTATCAGGGAAGCGCGTCGATAGACGTAGACAAAGTGGGCCGTGTCTCATAATCACGGTCAATTTGGGTGGTACCGCAGGCGTTATG
>CAYGIB010000190.1:0-4321 GCA_964349735.1 uncultured Oscillospiraceae bacterium
GAATTACTCGGTGCAACGGCAGTGTTGTACCAAGACGATAACGCGACCTTAATGGACCTAATTAGCGGACGGATCGATGGTGTGATTACCGATCGCCTGGTCGCTTTGGGTGCCATGCGCGAAATAAGCGGCGGAGAAAACCTCGAAATATGCGGAGAAATCCTTCGTCTCGAGGAAATGGCCATCGCCGTCAACAAGAATGACGAAGAATTATTGGCTGAATTAAACAAGATATTAACGGAAATGCACAATGACGGAACCCTTCGGGAAATCAGTGAAAAGTGGCATGACGGTTCTGACATCACCGTTAAATAAAACTAAATCAATGGTATGCGTTTTAATGGATGACACAAGAAAAGGGTAATGGAGTCCATTGCCCTTTTCTACTCTATAAACAAGGAGAAAACCCATGTGGACACAATTTGTAATGTCCTTAAACCCGTTGATAGAATCGATAGAAAAGTGGGGACGCATCATCTCCGGATTTGGCAAGCCGGCGCTATACACCCTGTTGATTACGACTCTGGGAATCCTGCTTGGTCTTATACTCGGTGTAATCTTTGCGCTGATGCGAATTTCGAAAACGAAGCCCTTGAACATAATTGCCAGTCTATACATCAGTATAATCAGGGGTACGCCTCTGCTCCTGCAGTTACTTCTTATCTACTTCGGTCTCGTTGCGATTGTTCAACTCGAACGTATTCCATCGGCGGTTATTGCACTGGGCATTCATAACGGTGCGTATATAGCTGAAATTATCCGCGGTGCGATTCAGGGGATTGACCGCGGGCAGAAAGAAGCCGGCATTTCAATGGGAATGACATCATGGACGGTTATGCGGCGCATTATCTTGCCTCAGGCCTTCAAGCGCGCCATTCCCCCGCTGGGCAACCAGTTCATTATCGCACTGAAGGATTCTTCGCTGGCCAGTGCCGTTTCCGTCCCCGAACTACTATTACACGCACGGCAAGTGGGTTCATCCAATTTCCGGGTCATGGAAATGCTTCTGATTGCTGCGGGATTTTACCTGCTTATGACGTCGATTCTAACATTTTTCGCGAACCGTCTCGAAAAGCGCCTGAGCGTCAGTGACCATCGAGCATAAAGGAGAAAACACAAATGAAAGACTACAACATGATTGAATTTCGAGGGATATCCAAGTCCTACGGGAAGCTAAAGGTTCTTAGCAATATCAATTTAGATGTCCGTGGAAGCGAAGTGGTCGTCATCATAGGCGCCAGCGGATCCGGCAAAAGCACTCTGCTTCGTTGCACTAACTTCCTCGAAAAAGCTCAGGAAGGAACCATCAGCATCGACGGCAAAATCGTTTCACATAAGTCCAAGAATCTGCACCTGATCCGGCGCGATGTCGGCATGGTTTTTCAGCACTTCAATCTCTTTCCGCATATGACCGTCCGGGATAATGTATTGGAGGGCCTGATTCAGGTTAAAGGGATGCGTCGCGATGAAGCGTTGGAAATTGCGGATGCAATGCTCGAGAAAGTCGGAATGAGCGACAAGGCAGACGTCTATCCCGCAGTTATCTCCGGCGGTCAGAAGCAGCGCGTCGCGATTGCACGTGCGCTGGCAATGAGCCCCAAGATCATGCTTTTCGATGAGCCGACGTCCGCTTTGGATCCGGAGCTTGTCGGGGAAGTTCTCATCGTCATGCAGGATCTGGCCAGGGAAGGCATGACCATGATGGTCGTCACCCACGAAATGGGCTTTGCGCGCGAGGTCGCTGATCGCGTCATCTACATGGACGAGGGAATAATTGTCGAACAAGGCACGCCCGAAGAGGTTTTCGATCATCCCCAAAACGACCGAACCAAGGCATTTTTGAGCCATATTCTCTGATTGAGCAGCGACCGGTCTATAAGCAGGAACAATCGCTGATAATCAGTCTTGTTGCCTCGTTTCGGATTCGTTATAATTATAAGACAAGGTTTGTCATAATGATTCTGTCAAGAGGTACCAATCATGAGATACGACCGTTATGATCCGCAATTGTCCCCGTATTCGGGAGGGTCCAGAAGCAGGCGGCGTAAAGTCGTCGGCTGTTTGCGCGGATTCATCATGATCATGACCATACTTATCATCTCCGTGTCATGTGTGCTTTTTTGGCAACTGTTCCTTTCCAAGAAGATTGCGCCGTCCGGCAGTTTTTTTACCAAGAAAACCACCGTATCCTCTGAAACCGCGGTGTCCGAAACGACTCCGCCGCCTACGGCGACGCCAATTCCCGCAGTTACCGAGCTATTGCCTCCCAACGAGATTGTCGAAGCGTATTTCGGGCCTCTGCCGGAACCCGAATTTCGTACGGAGCTCACGCGAAAGGAAGTTCGCGGCATATATATCGGAATCGGCGAGAATCTGAACAACAACATCGAAACCGCCAATCATTCCGAAATTAACGCCTTTGTGCTGGACCTTAAAGAAGGCTACGGCGTCGGTTTTAACAGCAAGAACCCACTCGCGACGGAGGCCGGCCAGGTGAAGTCACTCTATAACCTGACTTCCGTCGTCGATCGGTGTCACGAGAACGATATCTGGGTAATCGGCCGAATCGTATGCTTCAAGGATTCGGGGTTGCTGTATAGCCATCCGGACTACTATATCAAGGATGAGAACGGCAACACCCTTAAATTCGTGAACGAGAAGAATTCTGTCTTTATGAGCCCTTATAACATGGACACATGGGATTATTATATCGATTTGGCGATCGAAGCCATTGAGATGGGCGTCGATGAAATTCAGTTTGACTATGTCCGTTTCCCGGCCGGAGCTACTGCAACCGGTGTCAGTCCGTACTTCGGACCCGCAGAAACCACACCGACGAAAGCAGAGGCAATCAATCGCTTCCTGCAAACCGCCAGAAGACGGATTCAGGATACATATGGTGTGCCGGTCAGTGCGGATATTTTCGCGATCGTAATGACCAACGCGCCGGACCGTTTGATTGTCGGACAAGACTGGCCGACCGTCGGATTGACCGGTGTGGATAACCTGTGTCCCATGATTTACCCCGATCACTATGGGAGAGAATTTTATTTGAACGGCAAATTATACGCACCGCCCAAGGACTACCCTTACGAGATCGTTTATAATTCCTTGGTTGTCGCAAAGCAGCAGACGGCGGAGGGCTATAGCGTCATTCGCCCCTATTTGGCGGCCTATACCTATGGGTATGACGACATTAACCGGCAAATCAGCGGAGCGCAGGACGCAGGCTGTAATGAATTTATCCTGTGGAACGTTAACGCAAAATATCCGGACGGCAAGTACGACGGCGCTTAGCTCATTATTCCTGATTCGTCGCAAATATTGGAATCCTCCCCGTCATGATGCCGGGGAGGATACTTTTTGAGTGTTTATCGGAATAAAAGACGAATTACACAAGCGGTACAATCCGTTCCCGTCCGCCCATCCATTTGCGAAGGACCTCCGGAATCAGGACGCTGCCGTCTTCTTGCTGGTACTGCTCAACGATTGCCGGCATGATTCGGCTGGTTGCAAGTCCCGAAGCGTTCAGGGTGTGCACGTACTCCGTTGACTTACCATCCTTTCTACGGAACTTCATGTTTCCTCTTCTGGCTTGATAGTCGCCGGCATTGGAGGCCGAGCTGACCTCTTTGTAGTCGTTCATAGAGGGAATCCAGATCTCGATATCGTAGGTCTTCATCATGGATGCGGAGCAATCCGCCGCCGCCAGCTTGCTGACGCGGTAATGGAGGCCCAGTCCGTGAACCAGCGCTGCCGCCTTTTCGACAAGCTCCTGTAACGCGTGCTCGGAATCCTCCGGACGCGTATACTGAAACATCTCAATCTTGTTGAATTGATGACCGCGTATCATCCCGCGCTCCTCCGCGCGGTAGGAGCCCGCTTCTTTGCGGTAGCAGGGTGTATACGCGAAATACTTGATCGGAAGCTCTGATTCGCTTAATATCTCGTCGCGATGAAGGTTGACCAGAGCGGTCTCCGCCGTCGGTAACATGAAATGAGTAAAGCCCTCCGGAGTCTCGCGGTCCAGAATCTGGTACACTTCATCGCGAAACTTCGGGAACTGTCCGGCCGTGTACCCACATTCGGAGCCGAGCATATGGGGGGGGAGGATGAACTCATAGCCGTCCTTACGGTGCGTCTCGATGAAATAGGAGAGCAACGCCCACTCCAGAAGGGCTCCGTCCTTTCTGTATATCCAGAATCCGTTGCCCGAGAGCTTGGCTCCGCGAGTATAATCAATCATGCCCAGCGATTCGACCAGATCCACATGATGCTTCGGTGTAAAGGAAAACTCCGGCTTACTGCCGATCACGGAGAT
>CAYGIB010000191.1:0-4255 GCA_964349735.1 uncultured Oscillospiraceae bacterium
GTCGCCTTTTTCGAAAAGCTCAATGGCCGCATGCAAGGTCTCGGTGGTGATAAGCGGCGCGTCTCCGGGAAGAACGATTGTGCAGCCGTTTCTTCCTTCGAGAAAAGGGGTGGCCTGCATGACCGCGTGTCCGGTTCCAAGCTGCTTCTCTTGAAGGACGAATGCGACGTCCTCGCCGAGTACGGCTCGAACCTCCTCCTGCTTATGTCCGACAATGTAAACCTGTTCCTTGGCCCCCACTCCCTGAAGTGCGTGGGCGACCCATAGTATGACGGGTCTTCCCGCCGCCCACTGAACGACCTTCGAGTGATTGGTGTTCATTCTTTTTCCTTCTCCGGCCGCCATGACAACCGCGCAAACATCCATGCTATTGCATCTCCTTACCGTTTATTGTCCTATGCGCTACTTAAAGATAACGCAACAATGACAACACGAAAATACGCCGAAAACGCGCCACGCAAGGGTCCGCATGCTTTCGGTGCTATCATGTTTCAGGCTTATTATACACGAAAACTAATTCTTTTCGTTTCATTAAGTATTGGAAACGAAAACTTAATGTTCTTTTCGTTTCATTAAGGAGTGGGAAACGAAAACTTCCATTATTTGCCTTTCCCTGTTACCATAAGGAAAACGGGTTATTTGGGAGGTGCGCATGATTGCCATTCTGCTCGTCGCCGGTTACGCGACACGCCTTTATCCTCTGACGATCAATACGCCCAAGCCGCTTCTGCCCGTCGCCGGGCGTGCAATGCTCGATTATATCGTCGATGAGATTGATACGCTTCCGGATATCTCGCAAATTTGCCTCGTGACCAATCACCGGTTCGCACCCCACTTTGAGAAATGGGCGCAACGGCGCCGGCTCGTCAATCCGGATACGCCGATTGTCGTCCTGGATGACGGCACGACGGACAATCAGAACCGGCTCGGAGCAATCGGTGACATTCAGTTCGCAATCGACACACTCGGGATTTCCGAGGATGTCGTCATCGTCGCGGGAGACAACCTGTTCACCTACCGGATGCGGGACATGTTCAACTTTTTTCGAAGAGTCGGCGGGGATACGCTCGTTGCCATCCGCGTACCCGATAAAGAACAGCTTCAACAGCTCGCGGTCGCCACGCTGAACGCAGACGGAAAGATCCTGAAAATGGTCGAGAAGCCTGCAGAGCCCGAGTCGGACACCGCAATCTACGCGACGTATTTCTACAGGAAAGAGACACTGCCTCGAATTCGCGAATATCTGGACGAGGGAAACACCCCCGATGCACCGGGTAATTTCCCCGCTTGGCTATACAAGCAGCAGGATGTATACGCTTTTCAGGCAGACGGAACATGCATCGATATCGGAACGCCCGAGAATTACCGGGATGTATGTGAGCGGTTCGCCGCCCTATGGGCGTCCCGTAAGCCTCTCGGGAACGAGTAAAGGGCACTCTTTCAAAATAATGCCCGATTATCCGATTCCCTCATAGTAGTACGCAAAACCCTCAATGGAGTGTCCCGCATAAGACAGGTACACCTCGAGGTCCGTCTTCCGGTTTCCCGGAAGGAGCAGAAACAGATCGCCAAAGCCGATTTCCTGAATCGGTTCGAAGTCTATAAACTGGACGTTCTGAGAAAGATTCGCATCGGAGATCATTGTCTCAAGCGCTTCTTCATAACCCATAATTCCGTCGATCAAGCCTTGATCGAGCGCCTGCTTCGGGGAGTATATTCTTCCGTCCGCCAGATACTCAACCTCTACGATGCTCATTTCACGGCTTTCGGCCACAATACCGACAAACTGGTCATATGCCTCCCGAAGAACGCTGATGTAGATTTGCTTTTGCTCCCCGGTGAACTCCTCGAAATAGCTTCCCATCGTTTTGTTTTTGCCGACGTATATCGATGTTGTCTTAATTCCGTTTTTTTCGAGAAATTCGGAAACATCGATAATTGTTCCGGCGGTTACGCCGATGGATCCCGTCAAACAATTGCGATTCATCAGAATCCGGTCTGCAGCAGCGGCAAGGTAATATCCTCCGGACGCCGCCATGCTCGCGCAATATGCATAAACGGGTCGCCCGGTTCTTTCTTTGTATTCCATGATGCGTAAATACAGTTCGTCGGTTGCGTACACTTCGCCGCCGGGAGAGTCGATGTAAAGAAGTAATCCACTATTATTGGGATCCCCGGTGATCGTTGCGACTGAATCCATCAGATATTGATGATCGTACGCTTCACCGGACGACAGGAAGCCTGTTTCCGATTGACTTATGATGGTACCCTCGATATGAATGACCGCCACGTATCCATTGCTTCCCGAATAGGTCGGTGAATCGTCTCGACCGCTTGATGAGATTGCGAATGCAATCAACGCGAAAAAACCGATTATAAAGACAACGAGAAGGCCGACGCCGATAAGGGTCGCAATCAGGCAGCCGTTATTCTTCTTGGGTCGCTCCGCGTAGTACGGTCGATTGGCCGAATAATCGGTTTGCGGATTCTGATTCGGATTGGTGTATTCGCTCATGTCTTCCTCCTCAAACAATAACAGTGCAGCGCCTCATTCCGCTGCAGTGCTTGAATCCCAATATTATCGTCGCAGGTTACTCCTCGACATACCACCCCAAGACTTTAACATACGGCATTTCCGATGACAACTGATACAACGCCAACAGTGCCTCCTGTCCCATCGAAGGACAGATGAAATCGAGAAAAAACGCGTACTCGCCCGGTGTGCCCGGAATCGGCCTCGAAGAAATCGCGGACAAATTCAGGCCGCGGTCCGCAAAAACCTGAAGCGCCGAAACCAGCGCTCCGCTCCTATGCGGCAGGTGCATCATTGTGCTGATTCGGTCTGCGTCGGGTGTAATAATCAGGTCGCCGGAGACGACGATGAAGCGTGTCCGGTTCTGGTCCGTGTTGCAGATGTCGACGGGCAGAATCTCCAGTCCGTTACGAACGGCGGCCTCTTCGGACGAAATTGCGCCCAGGGACGGATCCTTAAGACGAGCGACTTCCTGTGCCGAAAACGCCGTGTTGTCCGAAACGACCGTTTCCCAGCCGTTCTTGATGATTGCCTCGGAACATTGGGACAAGCCTTGCGGGTGACTCGTTACGCTTCGAATGTCTTTGAGGTTCGTGCCCGGAAGAACCGCCAACCGGTGCACCACCTCGACCGACGTCGCGCGGACGATGTACAGGTTATTCTTCTGCAAGAGCTCGAAAACATTGTCGACGCTTCCGACGATTGTATTTTCGAGCGGCAGAACGACTACGTCGGCCTTCCTCTCGGAGAGATACTCGCAGGCGCCGGAAAAGGTTCTGGCCGGCAGAAGCTCCTTATCGGGGAAAAGCTTCCTGGCGGCAAATTCTGAATAAGAGCCCAGTGTTCCGGCGTACGCGACGACGCAAACATGGTCGAGGCTGTGTCCGGCTCCCGCCAGTTCGCGGCCGATTGACCACTCGGTATCCGTTCGCATCAGGATATCGTATTGGCGCTCGCGCGAGATCCGCATCATGGTTTTCATCAGGGAGTCCACTCTCGTTGCCATATCCTCCCCGGCTCTTTGCCGCGCCAGATCCGATACCTCGGATTCGCGGGCCGCGTCATAGACTGCGGTCTTGGACATCACCTTGAGATGTGCGATTTTCTCCGCTAGATCCATCCTTCGGTTAAAAACGCGCATCAGCTCGGCGTCGACCTCCGTGATCCGGGAGCGAAGGTCCGTAAGCTTCTCGCCCTGTTGGACGGCATCCCGGTTCTCAGATTCGCCCGTCGCGGCCGACTCCCCCCGATGTACAAAAATGTGCTCGCGGCAGAGCTTCTCCAGTCCGACCAAGTAGCTGTCCAGACCCAGGCCGTATATCTGTCCGACGCAAGCCTGTTGAATGACCGACACGTTGCGGAACGGTTCGCGCTTATGGATATTGGAAATATGCACCTCCATCACCGGAAGTCCGCACATCTCGATTGCGTCCATAATCGCGTAGCTGTAGTGTGTGTGCGCGCCCGCGTTGATGACGATGCCGTCCGCGCAGGTCATCGCCTCCTGAATCGCGGTCACGATGTCTCCCTCGCTGTTGGACTGAAAGAAACGTGTCTGAACCCCCAGGGCTTCCGCCTTGGTTCGAAAAGCGCTTTGTACCTGCTCGAGCGTGAACGTTCCATAGTGCTCTTTGCTTCTTTTTCCGAGCAAATTGAGATTGGGACCGTTAATCAGAAGGATAACCGGAACCGTGTTCTTAACCATGCTCAGCCCTCCTCCAT
>CAYGIB010000192.1:0-4253 GCA_964349735.1 uncultured Oscillospiraceae bacterium
CGATATGATTTCATCTTCGGCTACTCATCGTATACCGGGCGGTGGCGGGTTGCCACGCATAGTCGGAAATTTCACGAATTCCGGCGTCTCGCTTCTTCTGATTGCCCAATTGTTGGTGGTAGGACTGATTATTGCCGGCGTGACTTATTTTGTTGCCATGAGCTCTTTCGGAGTTCGTGACGCTATTCCGGATTATCGAGACGGAGCGGATCAGAACACAGATGAAAAGCTGGTCGCCGCTCTTCAATACCTTCCGATTGAACTCCAGCCCCAAACCGTATATGCGGATCAGCTTGAAGTGCTGCCGGTTCCCATTCAGGATGAAACGTCCTCGATCGAGACCCCTAGCTCTGATTTGTCCGAGACGGATACCGGACCCTCTGCAACGCCCGGCTAGTTACAATCATTATTCACATATATACCAGATGAGTTTACTCCGAAGGGGCGTGATTCGATGCGTCCGAATTATACCGGGGCAGTTTTAAGATAAATACAGCACCTTTGCCTCCGTCTTCGCGGTTATGAGCGGATACAAACCCTCCGTGGTCTTCTGCAATCGCTTTGACCAAAGCAAGGCCGATTCCGTGCTTTCCCTTTTCACCGCGGACAAAGCGGTTGAAAATCACCGGCAACAAGTCATCCGATATTCCTTCTCCGTCATCGATAACGGTAATAACTACGTTGTGATTCTCGGTTAGCATCTGCAATACAATCTCATGATCGGCGTGCCGTATTGCGTTTGAGAGAAGATTTTCGAGTGCTCGAAACAAATCGTTTTCATTTCCGATGACACGAACGGAATGGTCGGGAAACGATTGCTCAAGTTTCTTTCGGGACAGAATAATTGAACCGCGGATATTATCAACCACGGACTCGATTAGCTCGCGAAGGTCCAGAGGAGATTTGGGTGAAGAGTGAACACCGGAAGAAGCCAGATCCAGACGGGATATCGTCAATAAATTCTCGACCATGTCGGAAAGCCTTTTTGATTCGGAAATGATGATATCTGTTGCTTCCTCGGAATTATCGAAAACCTTGTATTTAATACCTTCCGCATAGCCTTGAATAGACATCAATGGAGTCCGCAGCTCGTGAGAAGCATTTTGGAAAAAGGTCTTCTGCTCGGTATCGGCCTTAGACAGACGATAGGCCATCAAATTCATGTCCGATGCCAATGAATCCAGCTCTTTATCCATGAAATGACTGTGCAGCGGGCCGAAATTTCCGGCACCGATTCGACTGGCGAAAGAGGTTAGTTTGTGAAGCGACCGAATAATGCTGTTTGAGACAATGAGAGAGGTCACCAGCGCAAAAAGAAGAGCAGAGATCAATATGATATAGAGCATTTGGTCGAGGCTCTTCGCGAACTGCATATACGGCGAACTGTCCAAATAGAAAAGCAGATAAGAGTTCGGGGTACGGAGGCTCTCGGTGAAGAAGTCTCGGTCAAAGGGAACAATGAGTATGTAATAGCATGATGAATCAATAAACAGCAAACCCTCACTTTTAGTATTCCAGTCGACACCTTGATCGTTCAGTGACAGACGGATTGCTGTGACATTAAGGCGTTCGGCATATGAATCGGATGTTTTCGGGAAGTCGATATACAGAAATTCGTCCAGAATCGCGATTTTTACGTCAGAACTACCGGAAACCGATTCAATGAGGTTGCGAAGGCTGAGTTGCTTTTCGGCGGGGGTCTTGAAAAAATATTGAAACCCCAAAGTCTTGGCAAGCTGCAGTGTATGTTCGGAGGTGTTGGTTAGCTTTTCCCTGGAATCGTTCTCGATGTAGTTCTGGATTACTAATCGAAAAGCAATAAAGACCGTCGAAAAGGATATGATAAACACCATGCAAAAAGCGGCGAAGATATGTAAACGGAGACCGATTTTTTTACCGAACATCGACACCTCTAAAGAGAACCCGGGGTTCTCCAATCAATTCTTCGAATTAACCGATTGAGCGTTTAAGCGGAATCCGTACCCCCAAACAGTCTTAATTACAACTCTGGTTCCGATCAGCTTTTTTCGAAGACGCTTGACCGTATCGTCCGCGACCCTCGTTTCCACTTCGGTTTCATATCCCCATAACCGGTCCAGTAATTCTACGCGTGGAATGGCCCGCTCCTTGTTCATAATAAGATAAGACAACAGCGCGAATTCATTGGGAGTCAGCTGTAGATCGCCGCCGTCGGATGTTGCCGTTTTGGCTCTGGAATCAATTGTGATATCCTCAAAAACGCGTTTGCCGTCGTCCGACTGGTCCGATGAATTGGACTCGATCCTTCTAAAAATTGCCTTGACTTTAGTAACCAGTTTCATCGGACTAAACGGCTTTGTGAAGTAATCATCGCTGCCGAGGGAAAGGCCGGAAATATAATCGGCGTCACTATCTCTTGCGGTGAGCATGATAATGGGCACGTTGCTGATTTTGCGGATGTCTTTGCATATGATAAATCCATCCCTGCCGGGCATCATTACATCCAGTATCACCAAGTCCGAAGGAACAACCGAAAAGTGACGCAGTAACGACTCTCCGTCCGGGAAAGCGGTTACGATGTAGCCATCCCGCTCCAGAAAAGTACGCACCAGATTTCTGATGTTGGATTCGTCATCCGCAATATATATAGTTTTGCTCATACACCACCAAAATGATAAACGTCCGAATACAGTATAAACGAAACGATTGAAACTGCAAAGAGAAACGCTTCCCGGATTCATCTTCCGTATTCAAACGAGAGCCTCGCTGGACTCGCTTGATTCGGTTGCCGACACATTACTACTCCGGAAGAACATTCGATTGAACGATGTCCCGATAGAATGCAAAGGAATCCTTTGCCGTTCGCTTCCCGGTATTATAATCGACGTATATTAAGCCGAACCGCTCGGAATACCCGCGCGCCCACTCGAAATTATCCAAGAGAGTCCAGTGAAAGTACCCCTGTATGTCAACGCCTTCGTCAATTGCCTTCTTAAGGTAGGAAAGATAACATTGAATATAGTCGATTCGGTCATTGTCGTGAACGAAGCCGTCCGTATGAATCCAATCATTTCCGCTCATTCCGTTTTCGGTCACCAGAATCGGTACTCCATAACGTTCATAGCAGAATCGATTCGCCCAATACATACATTCGGGCCGGACCGGCCAGCCGAATGCCGTCTTTGCGTGTCCCGGTTCGCGTCCGTGAAGGATTGCTCTTCCGTCCGGGCCGGTGGAGACGAAATCTCCGGTATACAGATTAATACCCAAATAATCCAAGGGTTGACCAATAATCTTCATATCAGCTGGACCCATGTGTGGCAGAATGTGTGCGAATCGCTCCAGGTATTCCTTGGGATACTCACCCCTGTAAATCGGATCCGTGTAAATAATACCGGAGGAGGCAAAGGTATCCGGAAGACTGAATTGGCGATTCCGAGCTGTTTCGATATCCATATCGGTCAATGGAATGGAGCTTAAGGGAGTCGATTGCGTAAAAGCAATCTTCGGAACCTTGCGGGCATGCTGTCGAATCACGCGGGTAATCTTTCCGTGCGCCAGAAGAGAATTATGAACGGCCAACGCGAGCTCCCGGTCGCTGAGAGTTAGGCCCGGAGCGTGCTGCCCGGTTTTGTATCCTTCATTGATAAAGCATTGCGGCTCGTTTAAGGTAATCCAATTCGTTACGCGATCCGAAAAAGCGTCGACCAAGACCGTCGCATACGCCTCAATCCAATCCGAAACATCGGGGTTCAGCCAACCGCCGCGGACGTGTAACTCGTAAGGGAGGTCCCAGTGAAAAACAGTCAGATACGGCTCTATTCCGCGTGCCAGAAGGGAATCAATCAGTCGGTTGTAGAAGTCGATTCCCCCGGTATTCATTTTCCCGATTCCTTCCGGAAGGATTCGGGGCCAGGATACGGAAAAACGATAGGCCTTTACCCCAAGGCGTTCAATTAGATCCACATCTTCATCCAGATGGTGGTAATGGTCCGAAGCAATTCGGCCGTGATGCCCGCCATAAACCTTTCCTTCCGTTTCGCAGAAGGTGTCCCAAAGAGACAAGCCCCGCTCACTCGAATCGGATCCGCCCTCAATCTGAAAGGAAGCGGTCGATACCCCCCATATAAAATCTTTGCGAAAATCCATATTTTTCTCCGTTTCTAAAAATATTTTCCGAATGCTTACATTATAGCGTTTACCGCTCTCGTTTTGTGTTTGAAATGTGTCGGAAGAAAACACAGATTGTTATTATTTTGCTTCCCGTCGTATAC
>CAYGIB010000193.1:0-4251 GCA_964349735.1 uncultured Oscillospiraceae bacterium
ACGACGGACAGGCAACTCCGTCAGCACAAGGACATGTTACGCGGGCACAAGCAATCACGGATCCGAGTTATGACTATATACAATCGGAATTCAGCTCCAGTGAACAGTACCTTGAGTTTATTACTGCGATGCAAGATAAATCGATCCATGAAATAGACATGTTGCTGAACAGTTCAGACGATATCCTCGTACTCTCTACCTGTACTTATAATTATGACGATGCCCGTTTCGTGGTCGCGGCAAGGAGAGCGCAACCATAAAAGGGCTCATAATCATGGATGCATGCCTGTGTGAAATAACCAGCAAACATTTCCCAACTTAAAATCGTGGACTGTTTTCGATAGGCAGACCGGAAGCAATCGCTATTTCACAGACTCCGGTATCACTTTGTCCAAAAATACGATGACAATTTCAGGGTCAAACTGAGTGCCGGAGCATCTCTTTAATTCGGCAATGGCTTCTTCCTGGCTCAGTGCAGGTCGATAACTTCTTTGGCTGGTCATTGCATCGTATGAATCCGCAACGGCGATGATCCTTGCTTCTAGTGGTATATCTTCACCCTTTAATCCGTTCGGATATCCTCGGCCGCCCCATCGTTCATGATGATTGAGGATATAATTGGCTAACTCCGAAAACTCACTTGCAGAGCTAAGTATACGCCAGCCGATCTCAGGGTGCTTATTCACCTGATCTCTTTCTTCGTCGTTCAGTCTTCCGGGTTTATTCAAAATATTCTCCTCAATGCCTATTTTGCCAATATCATGAACGAGCCCGGCAATTCTGATCTTATTGACATCTTCTTTTTCAAAATCCATTTCCGACGCAATGGCCATACAAATACTGCTAACCCGGTTTGAATGCATCGACTCCCGATTGCTCTTTTCAAATAATGTGTTCATGATGATGTCGATCGTTTTGCTTCTCATACTGGAGCGCTCGTATAGCTTATGCCGGTACATGTGATTTTCTGCGTTTGCCAGCACTTCGATGATTTTCTGTTTTTCGCTTGTTTTTGTATCGTACCCAAAGGAAATGGACAGTGCGACATTGGCAACGTCTTCTTCTGACGCCAGCAGCTTAATGTTATTGGCGATTTGAAGTGTCTGTGCATCATCTGTCTTCGGCAATAGAATGGCAAATTCGTCTCCGCCGATTCTGCAAATAATATCATCCGGCCGGCATGCGGACTGAATCGTTTCTGCCGCTTTAATCAAGAGCTTATCTCCGCTCGCATGTCCAAACGAATCGTTGATCAACTTCAATCCGTTGATATCACAGATAATGATCGAGAGGGGCAGATTTGCTTTAATATCCAGCTCAACCAATTTATTTTCGAAAAACCTTCGATTGTAGAATCCTGTAAGATGGTCATGGTAGCTCAGGTATATCAGCTCATTTTCTGCTTTCTTGCGCTCTGTGATATCCATGAACGTCACAAGACTTGCCCAAGGCGTACCATCTTGATCGATTACCGGGCTGCCAAAAACTTCAAGTTGAATTCTTGTTCCATCCGGACGTTCAACGAACATGTCTTCGATGTGAGCGCTGATGCCCTTCATACCAAGCACAATCGGCATCTCAGCAGCAGGATACTGTTCCTGAGTATCCTTTTTATATGCCTTATATACTTCGGAAAGATTTTGCTCATTTGCACCGGGAAGAATCCCTCTTCCGGTCAAAGCAATCGCCATATCGTTCGTAATTAAAGGTTTTCCTTCGACTGCGTCCACCATAAAAACACCAACGGGAAGAAGTTTCAGAAGTGACGCGAAAAGCTCGTTTTGCTTTCTTATTTTCTCCTCCGTCTGTCTTTTATCCGTTACATCCAGGAAGACCACCATGCCGGCCTTTATGTTATTGTTGGAATCTTTAATGGGTGTGGCGTTTGCCAGAACATAACGATCCTCATGATTATCTCTTCGAATGATAAATTCATCACTGCAGGTTTCCCCGTAAAGAACCGCTCTGGAAAGGGGAACCTCATCCTCGGCAAAGGGTGTACCGTCATAATGCAATATATTCCAACTGTTGACGTAATTGTGGATATCGATGTTTTGTACCAGATCTTCTTCTGATTTATCTCGAATTAAAAGACCGGCTTTGTTGACGTATCTGATTTTGCCGTCCGGTGCGTCTGCAATTGCGATTCCTGCCTGGCTGTTTTCAAATGCTGCTTTCAGGATCGCCTGGGATTCCGAGAGTGCCTCTTCTATATGTTTGCGTTCGGTAATATCCAGTGAGGTGATCTGTACGCCAATAATCTCTCCGGTTTGATTCGCGATTCTTGTAAAAGTGCTCAGAAACCACCGGGGTCCTGCATTCAAAACCAAATAATCCTCGTATTCCTGCGGATGATCACAGGATATGGCATATTTTATACGTGTCAGATATTTTTCTGCTTGATGTGTGGAGAAAATTTCTCGAATGGATCTGCCAATGTAATCCTCCGGCTTTCCACCCATATTCTCGATTGCTTTTTTGTTGTACGATATGACAACACCGTCTGTCGTGTAATAACCGATCCCGACACCGGAGTATTCAAACAGAAACTTATAGCGTTCTTCGCTTTCCTGTAAGGCCTTTTCAGCCATCTTCTGATTGGTGATGTCTTGAAGTATGCAGTGTGTCTGTTTAAAAGCTCCATCGACACCATAACCGATCTTTCCCTCGAATGCGATAAACAGGCGCTGTCCGTCTTTGCTCAGCATCTCGAATTCGCTGTGAATGGTGCCCTGAGATTTGAATTTCAAAAAGCATTGGCGGAATTCATCAATATATTCAGGGCAAAGAAAATCTCCAAACCATTTTCCGATTACTTCTTCTTGTTCGTACCCAAATAAATCCAGCCATTTCTGATTGACATCAATGAAACGGCCTTCAAAATCCAAAGACTGATACCCGAGGGGTGCCTTGTTAAAGAGAAGCTGAAATTTCTCCTCGCTATGCTTGATTTCGTTTTCAACCTTCTTGCGTTCCGTGATGTCCTGAGCGGCTCCCCAGATTGCATTAATGCTCCCTTCCGAATCTCTCTCCGCCTCGCCGCGTACCCACATCCATCCGTTCGATCCATCACCGGTTACCGTTTGAAGTTCCAGTTCGTATGGGATTCCGGATGTTCTTGTATGCTTTAGAGAAGTCGACAGCCGATCCCAACTCTCGGGAGTGAACAACTTCATATGCTCTGTGTAGAGTGGGGGGGGGAGTGTCGGATCAAACCCATACATCTTGTACAGTTCTTCCGACCATACGACCTGATTGGTCTCCAGGTCCAGTCTCCACGTACCGATATGAGCGATTCGCTGTGTTTCCAGCAAATCTTTCATATTCTGTTTGAGTTGTTCTTCAATGTTAAACATAACGGGTACCTTTTCCGAATGCTGACCCTATATGAAGCAGAATGCAATCAAAAGATGAAGGGAAGGGATGGAATGCATTTCATCTGAAGCTGTTAATATACTGATAATAATATAATCTCTCATCTTCATCAAGCGATCATGACGCTATCGGAGCGACGCGCATTAATGATGTCACTATTTTCGGAGCCAAGAAATATGCGTCTATTTCATCATTTTTTTGATCATATTCGCCATCATGTCGATGGACTTAACCGGCATCAGGCGGTAGAGTTTATCCATCATTTTGGCGTCGCCGCCAACGAATATCTTGAGCTTGCCCTTTTCGATACCCTTGATGATGATACCGGCAGCATCCGCTGCTGAGGTGGTCTTGTATTTTGCGGCAGAACCTGACGGAGCGGGAGAAGTCTCTTTCGGCTTCTCTTCCATCGAATTCGTTGAGATGTTGGTTGCGATCGCACCGGGGAACACAACGGATACATGGACGAGTGTTCCCATCATCTCCGCGTAAAGAGCTTCGGTAAATAGCTTCACGGCCGCCTTGCTCGCTCCGTAGATGCCTTGTCCGGGAACGGGAAGAAATCCGCCCATGGAAGAGACATTTGAGATAAATGTATCAGTCGTCGCATCGATTTCCTGAATCACCGCTCGCGTCAAATTGAGAACGCCGTAGAAATTGATGTTCATGACCCGGTCAATGGATTTCCCGGTTAATTCCATGAATTTCACAAACGGCTGGATAATACCGGCATTGTTGATAATGCCGTGAAGGTTTCCGAAGTCCGCTTTGACCTTCTTGGGGAAGGCGGCTGCTTTATGAGCGTCGGCAACATCTTTTGATGCGCGGATGGTCTTGATGATCCTGTCGATTGAAAGGAAGGCCGTCATGCGGCCA
>CAYGIB010000194.1:0-4232 GCA_964349735.1 uncultured Oscillospiraceae bacterium
GCGTCAGATGTGTATAAGAGACAGCAAATGATACCGTAATTACCAGCGCAACTACGGCAGCCAGTGTTCTGAATTTCATGATAAAGCTCCTTTCATATCTCAGTACAATCCGTTATTCGCGTTTTTGTCTGACCTTAAAAGGGTATCGGAAAATCGGGAATGAGTCAAATAAACGGGGAGTATAAACTATCCATACTAATACAATAAAGCATCGTACCCGCTTCTTTTCGATAAGCATTACGGGGTAGTTTGTTGGATTTACACACCTCGCGTGATACAATATATTTGCTGTCACAAAAACACGTGGGGAGGGCAAAAATATGTTGGTTCGGAACTGCTCGGGAGGTGTTGTATTCTATGAGGATACGGTGCTCCTGCTCAAGAACGAGAAGGACGAGTGGTGCTTCCCGAAGGGTGTGATTCGCTCAGTCGAGAAACCGGACGACGTTGCTTTGGAGCGAGTCTCATACGAAGCCGGGGTGAAGGCACGCATACTGTCTCCCGCGGGGCGGACAAACTACGAGTTCTATTCGATTACCCGTCAGAAACCGGTATGCAACAAGATTGTCTGGTACATCATGCAGGCCGAAAACCCGACGGTGACCCCTAATCCCTCGCAGAATTTTTCGGACGGAAGATTCTTTTCGATTAAGGATGCCCTCGAAAAGGTAACGTACAGTCAAGATAAGTCGCTCCTGATGATGTCTTTCCAACGTTATAAGGAGCTGGTCTGATTGCAGCGAAGCCGATGGATATCGCTGACCCGGAACGCCGAGATTCGAATCGAAGTGAAGAAGTCCGTGTTTATCGCCGAGGCAGGCCCGATCCGGTCCGCAGACGAAGCACAGAAACGCATTGATTTGATTCGCAAACGATACGCGGACGCGACGCATCATGTATACGCATGGAGAATTGGCCGGGAGGAGATCCTTCAGAAATACAGCGATGACAACGAGCCGTCGGGAACCGCTGGAATACCGGTTCTGGACGTTCTGCGAAAGAATGATATTGACGACTCAATCATTGTCGTGACCCGATATTTCGGGGGCACGCGGCTCGGGACGGGGGGACTGGTTCGAGCGTACGCAAAGGCGGCGGGAGAGGCGGTCAAGCAGGCTGCTCCGTGTGCGTTTGCGACAGCAGCCGAATATGATATTCCGGTCGATTTTTCGCGCTTGGAGCGCGTAAGGTATATTCTGGATAAGGAAGGATTTGCCGTCGGCCCGGTTCGATACGGTGAATCACCGATTTTGTCGGTATCCTGTCCGGAAGAGGATGAGGAGCGACTGACGCGGCTGTGCATGGATACCACTGCGGGCCGCTTCGTACCGATTCGTATCGGGGTTACGGATATGATTTTGGAAAGGCTGGGTGAATTGTCGATTGACTGACTCGATGAACGAGGTGCATTTTCTCCGGAAAGAAGCGCCGCACGGCAGACCGGACATTGCCAAAGGACTGCTTTCCGTCAATCGTAAAATGGTGATGTACGGCTTAATTTTCTTGGCATGCGGCGTTTTCTCGCTCATTCTTTATGCAATCGCTGCCCGCCTCCCCGAGCCCGGTATCGGACTCCGTGTGGTCTCCATCGTCTCCGCGGTTCTTGCGATTGCTGCTTTTTCGCTTCTCGTGCTGACTATAATTGTACGGCATCGTATACGAACGAAGGGACCTTATCCGGAACCGGAGCCGGAGCCGGATTCATATACAGACTCAGACGCATATTCGGAACCGGAAGGTTTTTATCGAACTGACGATTAAATACCGCAAATTTGCGGAAATAAATCAGGCAGTAAGAATTAGAATGGGTTTAGATAATCAATAACAATATCGTGAAAAGTGAGGTGCATTCTTCCATGTCATATGACGAATTCGGTAATGACGTATCAAACAGAGAGCCGGAGACGGTGAGTACTCTTAAGGAGAAGAAATCCGGAAAATCCGGTATAGCGATTGCAATCGCTGTCGCGGCGGTTCTGCTTGTCGGTGTTTTTATCTTTTCTTTAGTCGCGGGACAGTTTCTGGTCGGGTACATCCTCAATCAACGGGCCGAATTCATCGCCGGCGAAACGACGATGAAAGGATTAGGTGATGAGACACAGAGGGCGGAAACGATTGAGACCGGCGACAAACATTTTTCGATTGAGGATGCCTCCAGGCTGCCGGACGACGGGATACGCAAAGCGATGAGCACGATTGAAATCGCTTCCAAGGTCAGTCCCGCGACCGTCTCCATTAACGTTGAGGTATTGTACGGGACCCTTTACGGCGATACTTCGGTCGAAGCGTCCGGCTCCGGCTTCATCATCTCGGAAGACGGGTATATCGTAACTAATTATCACGTCATTGCGGGCGCGGAGAATGTGTCGGTCGTGGTTCCCGGATACGGCGAATCTTTTCCGGCCGAGGTAATCGGGGCTGACAGCATAATGGATATTGCGGTTTTGAAGGTTGAATCGCCGGAAAAGCTTCCGCATGTGATCCTTGGAGATTCGGATCTCCTTCAGGTCGGAGAATTGGCTGTGGCAATCGGAAATCCGTTCGGCGAGTTAGCCGGTACGGTTACCGTCGGCGTAATCAGCGCCGTAGACAGAGAAATAACGATCGAATCGGTCAAATACAATCTTCTTCAGACGGATGCGTCCATTAACAGCGGAAATTCAGGCGGGGCGTTGGTCAACTCTTACGGAGAGGTCATCGGCGTGACGAATGCGAAAATGACCAGCGCGGAGGGCATCGGGTTTGCGATTCCGATTAATGACGTTAAGAGCATCATCGAAGAACTGATTAACAACGGTTACGTTTCCGGTCGACCGATTCTCGGGGTCACGGTCGTCACGATTGATCAGGCAACGGCAGACCAGTTTAGCTGGCCTACCGGACTTTTTGTGCGTGAGGTTACGGAAGGCGGGCCCGCGGATCAAGCCGGCCTCATATACGAAGATATCATTACACATGTGAATGAACAGAGAGTTGAAACAACAGATACACTTCTTGAAATTCGGGATACACTTGCGGTTGGGGATGAGATGAGAATGACCGTTTACCGAGACGGAGAGACGATTCACTTGACGCTTATTCTGGGGGAGGGAAAAATAACATGAGTCCGACAAACAGATCCGGGGTATTTAAGGTCATAGCACTGATTCTTGCTCTGATGATGGTTTCGACTGTTCTGATTACTCTGGTGTTCGCACTATTTACCGACTTGTAATCCCTCTTCCGGAAGAATACCGCTTCTTCAATACGCCGGCATGATTTGACCCGCTAGATTCCCTTGAGGCCTTCTTTATTGAATGCATAAGGGTACTCTTCTTGCTTGGAGAGCAGAAATTCCTGAAAATTGCTCATTCGGATAAAGCTGTTCACACGGTCGTACCACTCCGGATTCTCGGATGCTTCGACATAGAAAAGAATTGCGATTCCTTCCTGTGTGATGATGTCCGTTTTATCTCCCGGCTTGCGTGCGGGATCGAAGATCCATTCATCGAAGGCGGGATCCAGTTTTCCGCGGTGCGTGTCGATGCTGTGCGTCATTGACATAATGCCGAGAGCAATATCTTCCGCGTATGTTGTCTCCAGATCCTGCATCGAAGTCTCGTCGGTAACCGAGTGCAGAACGATCCTGGACTGCGCTACGATATCGATGGCGGGGATACCCGGGATACCGTTTTCTTCATCCTCCTGACGCAGAAAGAAAATTCGAACGTTCCGTAAAGGCTCGATCTGCCTGAGTCTGGACGTAAAGCAAAGAAGTATCGGGAAGCCATCCGCATCCTCATATACGATGCAATCACCGGGTTTCCGAATAGGGTCGAAAAGCCAGATGCGCCACTCGATATCAGTCACATTATTATATCGCATGTTGGTGATTAGCGTTGAATCAGGCTGCAGAAGCTTCTCTCTGGCCTCGCCGGAGAAATACTCGGCGGCGACCGTTTCGAATTTGCTCTGGTCATGATTGATTTTTTCGATGATTTCGAGCGCGTGCAAATGCGCCGTCGCAATGAAGCTGTCTTCCTTTTGCTCGAAGACGATGCGCAGTAAACGGTATGAGATTTGATCATATTGATTCGGTGAAGATGCATACGCTTCTTCTGCTTGATCCTCGGACGCACGCATCTCCTCGAGCTTTTGCCCGTAGGCGTAATCCTCCGTAAAAAACTTGCGCGACAGGACATCGAGAATCAACTCCTGTGTGACGGATTCTCCGAAGGTGCCCCGGATATAAG
>CAYGIB010000195.1:0-4232 GCA_964349735.1 uncultured Oscillospiraceae bacterium
GAGTGGTAGTGAGCGTCAGGAGGATGCTGGTACTCACAATCAGCAGGAATAGCCGAAAAGTCATCAGAACCGCCCGCATAATACCGCCCTCGGTTATTTCAATAATCCAGAATTTTGAAAGAATCCGCCCCTCTTTAATCGTCAGCAGGTTAATCACAAAGATGAAGAGCATCAGAAACACAATCGGACGAACCGACTTGATGATCTCGCGCAAAGGAATCCTGGATAACAGGGCCAGCGCCAGTACGACAATAAAAGAGACAAGCATCCCGGGCGGCGTCGTCAGCAAAAAAACGGCGACCATATAAACGACAAAGAGAATCACCTTCACCCTGGGATCCAAGCCGTGAAGAATAGAGTCTCCGCGATAATATCTTCCGATGGATACATCCTTAATCATCCTTTGTCACCCCGACGCGATTTCTTCGCGCTCGAGCCGTCTGAACTTTTTTCACGGCCTCCGACCGAAGTTTCTTCGGCTACCCGAATCAGCTCGGTCACCGCCTTCTCTGCATCGAAAACCGACACGTTCACGCCCGGATAATCCGGTACCAGTTCCCGAAGGAACATGACCATCTCCGGGAGCTCCAGACCAAGGTTTTGCACCTTTTCGCGACTTGAAAAAAGCTCGTCCGGCGAGGATTCACAGATGGCCCGCCCTTTTGAAAGTACCAGCAAACGATCGGAAATACGCGCCGCCTCGTCCATATTGTGCGAAACGAGAATGATGGTCTTTCCCTGATCCTTCAACTCTCGAATATATCGAAAAACCTCTCTTCTTCCGGCCGGATCCAATCCCGCCGCGGGCTCATCCAGCACCAATATTTCCGGATCCATGGCGATAATTCCGGCGAAGGCAACCCGCCGCTTCTGTCCGCCGGACAATTCAAACGGAGAGCGCTCCAGAAAAGATTCATCGAGACCGACCAGACGAATCGAATCCATGAGATTTTTTTCCGCGGTCTCC
Source organism: uncultured Oscillospiraceae bacterium (assembly GCA_964349735.1). Taxonomy (GTDB): domain Bacteria; phylum Bacillota; class Clostridia; order Saccharofermentanales; family Saccharofermentanaceae; genus JAAYCT01. Next base: position 968 of record CAYGIB010000195.1, read on the forward strand.
TTGTCCATGCCCATTTTCAAGGGTCCGAACAGGATATCCTTCCGTACCGTTTCCTCGAAAAGCTGGTACTCCGGATACTGGAATAAAAGACCGATTCTTTTGCGAATTTCTTTGACGTCGGAGTTCTTCCGGGTATTATAAATCCTGCCGCTCGCCGCATCGACCAGCTCAACTTCACCCTCCTGCGGCCGGATCAAGCCGTTTAAATGCGAAATCAGCGTCGTCTTGCCGGAGCCGCTGTGCCCGATCACAGAAAAAACTTCTCCCTTTCTCACCGAAAAGGATATCTTTTCCAGCGTCATACCATCCCGAGCTTCGTATGTATAGGAAAGATTGCTCACCCGAAGAACCGTTTCATCCCGGTCACCCGGTTCGGACTCTGATTGACTCACATCGGTACAGTCGTTGCGACTCGTTTCCCTTACATTTCCGTCCGCCTGCAACCCGGCGAATTCGACGACGGTTCGTTTCTTAACAACGGAGTGCACCGAAGACAGAATCAAACGTACAGCGGCAAGTGCCGCACTTGAGGATTCGAGATACTCCCTTTGAGGTGGAACACCGAGCCGACGGCACAGATCCAGAACGACGCGAGCGAAAACCGGCACATCAAGACCGAGCTCAGCCATGCGCTCCGATTGAATAAACACATCTCGCGGCGCCCCTTCGATAACCACACGACCCTTTTCGAGAACAAAAATACGGCCGGCTCGACTGGCTTCCGACATATCGTGCGTAATATGAATCACCGTGATGCCCTTTTCGATACGAAGACGTTCGACCAACTCCAGAAACTCATTCCGGCTAATAGGGTCGAGCATGGCGGTTGATTCATCGAGAATCAACAGCTGGGGCATCATCGCCAGGACACCGGCGATGGCTAATTTCTGCTTCTGACCTCCAGACAGGCTACTCGGCATTCGGTCGGCAAAATCCATCAAACCGACATATTCCAGTGCGTCGTCGACTCTTTTTCGGATTTCGGGTGTCGGAATCCCGAGGTTTTCCGGGCCGAATGCAACGTCCTCCTCGGCGGACGTACCGACGATTTGATTGTCCGGATTTTGAAATACCATTCCGCAACGGCTCCGAATGGACCAGAAATTATCTTCGGATTGCGTATCCAAGCCAAGAACATATAGTGATCCCGCGTCGGGAACCTCGAGCACATTGATCAGTTTGGCCAGCGTTGATTTTCCGGATCCGTTCCGACCGATCAAAACGACATGCTCGCCGTTGGATACGATCAAGGAAACCCCCGCCAAAGCTTCGACGGGAGAAGCATCCTGTCTCATGTACGAGAATCGAAGATCGACACCCCGAACCGCCTCGTCCGTATCTTTCGATTGCACCGTATTTTCGATATCCTGGTTCATCGCCGCTCCTATAAAATAAAGGGTGCGGCATGCTCTCGCATACCGTCACCCGTTATCATGCGAAAAAAGATGTTCCGACTACACCAGCTCGAGTTGAGCCATCTCCGACGCATCGCCTCTACGTGCTCCGAGTTTGACGATCCGGGTGTACCCGCCGGTTCTGTTGGTATACTTCGGAGCAACATCATTAAAGAGAATATTCATCGGATTAACGGTGTTCTTGTCCGAGTCGTGACTTTTTCTGAGCCAATACGCAAAGTTTCTACGGGCGGCAAGCCGGGAAGGCAAATCGACCTGCACGATTTTGGTCTTGATTTCGCGGTCCACAACCTCGTATTTTGATCCGTTCTTGGATGTCTTGGAAACCAGCATCTTCTTGCCCTTGGAGTCCAGCTTCGCTTGCGAAAAAGAGACTTCCTTGGATGTAAAATGATCCTTCTCACGAATGGCCTCCGTGATTAGTTTCTCCGCGATTCTGCTGACTTCCTTGGCACGGGCTACGGTGGTGACCACCTTGCCGTCAATAATCAGCGCCGTTGTCAGATTTTTTAAGATTGCCATACGCTGATCGGCTGCGCGGCCAAGTTTTCTGTGTCCTGGCATGGGTTTATCCTCCTACTTGTTCCTAGTGCGGCCTTAACGGTTAATCGTCGGTGGACGCAAGTGTTAATTCCATTTCTTCGAGCTTGAGAATGACCTCTTCGAGCGATTTCTTTCCGAGATTTCTAACTTTCATCATCTCGTCTTCGGTACGTGCCACCAAGTCGCCGATCGAATTGATTCCCGCTCTTTTCAGGCAGTTGTATGTACGAACCGAAAAGTCAAGGTCTTCAATAACGACGTCGTGCTTCGTGTTCTTGTTCGCTGACTCGTCCGCATCGCGGAAGCTCATCGAGCTTTCCTTGCCGGTGAGCGCGATAAAGAGTCCCAAGTGCTCACATAGGATTGAGGCCGCAGCGGAAAGCGCTTCGTTCACCTCAATTGTAGAGTCCGTCCACACTTCCAGAGTCAGGCTGTCAAAGTCCGTGCGCTCGCCGACGCGGGTATTCTGTATGGTATAGTTCGCCTTGCGGATTGGAGTAAAAATAGAATCTACCGAGATGACTCCAATCGTCTGTGTCGACGGCTTGTTCTGATCCGCCGTCGCATAACCGCGGCCTTTGCTGATTGTAAGCTCCATAAAAAGTCTTCCGGATCCGTTTAAAGTCGCAATGACGTGATTCGGGTTCATGATTTCAACTTCTTCGTCGTGAACGATGTCCCCTGCCGTAATAACACCGGATCGGCCCTCGTCGGTACTGATATAGACCGTCTTGGGAGCGTCCGAATGCAGTTTGGCACGAATGCCCTTCACGTTGAGAATGATTTCCGTCATATCCTCAATGACACCGGGGATTGTCGAAAACTCGTGATACACGCCTTCGACCCGAATTGCGGTAACCGCAGCTCCGGTCAGGGATGAGAGTAATACCCTGCGCAAAGAGTTTCCGAGAGTCGTTCCGTAGCCGCGCTCCAACGGAGCGATGACAAACTTACCATACGAGTTGTTCTCTTCCATTCCCACACATTCGATGACCGGCTTCATAATATCAATCATTTCTTCCTCCTTGTGCAGCTTTCACTGCTGGTCACGGGCTATTACTTCGAGTACAACTCGACGATCAGCGTCTCCTTGACCTCGAGGTCCACATCCTCACGTGCAGGAATCTGAACAAGCTTTCCGGTCAGTGTCTCTTCATCAAACGACAACCAGGCCGGAACGGGACGTGTGCCCGAAAGATTCTCGAATGCGGGAGATTTACGTGATCCCTGACGAACCGTAATTACGTCGCCGGCCTTCAGGTTCATGGAAGGAATGTCTGCTCTTTTACCGTTCAGCAACATATGGC
>CAYGIB010000196.1:0-4217 GCA_964349735.1 uncultured Oscillospiraceae bacterium
GAATATAAAAAATAGAATGAAAAAACGCCGTTATCAATCGGCGCTTTTTCATTTTGTTGAAATTTTCTTTATATTAGAAGTCTCTGCTTCTCGCACCCGGTTTCGGAGTGGTATCTGTATCACGGGGAGCTTCAGAGCGGTTTTGAAACGGTCTCTCTCCGGATACGGGTCCGCTTCGATTGCCGCGATCGCCTCTTTGCTCGAAACGGTCCGGCCTCTCTCTGTGATCGTCCGAGGGGCCTCTGCGTTCTCTCTTAAAGCGATCTCCGCTGTCTCTCCTGGGCGGTTCGGAAGATTCGACGTATCCTTCCGGTTTCGGCATACAATCACGCATGGAAAGATTGATTCTGCCTTGGTTGTCGATTTCCATGACCTTAACCTTGACGACATCTCCCTCTTTTACAACGTCCTCGACCTTTTCAACACGATTCCATGCCATCTTTGAAATATGAACCAGGCCTTCCTTGCTCGGCAGAAACTCTACAAATGCCCCGAAGGCCATCAGTCTTGTAACTACACCGTCGTACTCGGCACCGGGTTCCGGATCGTTCACAATTCCGTTGATGATGGCAAGAGCTCTCTGTGCCTTTTCGGCGTCCGGTGTGGCAATGTAAATCCGTCCGTCATCTTCAATGTCAATTTGTGCTCCGGTATCGGCAATAATTTTGTTGATTACCTTTCCGCCCGAGCCGATGACTTCTCTGATTTTATCCACGGGAATTTGAATGGTAATGATTCTCGGCGCGTATTTGGAAAGCTCAGCGCGAGGTTCGGCGATGCAGGGAACCATCACTTCGTTTATGATTTGCATGCGACCTTTTCGTGTCATTTCAAAAGCCTGGCGAATGATTTCCAGACTTAATCCGTCAACCTTGATATCCACCTGAATAGATGTAATGCCCTCGGTTGTTCCGGCGACCTTAAAATCCATATCTCCGAAAAAGTCCTCGATACCCTGAATGTCCATGAACACCAGGAAATCATTCTCGTTTTCTTCGTTAACAATCAATCCGGTTGAAATGCCTGCTACCGGGCGCTTAATCGGGACGCCTGCGTCCATCAGAGCCAGCGTACTTGCGCAGACGGAGCCCTGAGATGTTGAACCGTTGGACATCAGGATTTCTGAAACCGTTCGAATGGCATAGGGGAATTCCTCTTCGGTCGGAAGGACCGGAATCAGAGAGCGCTCAGCCAATGCACCGTGACCGATTTCACGGCGTCCCGGCGACCTCGCGGATTTAGCTTCGCCGACGGAATATCCGGGGAAATTGTAATGATGCATATAGCGCTTACTGTCATCACTATCCAAGCCGTCAAGGGTTTGAGACATCGATAATGGCGCCAATGTGCATGTAGTGAGCACTTGTGTCTGGCCTCTCTGGAAAAGGCCCGATCCGTGGACCCTCGGAAGCAGGCCGACATCGCATGAGAGCGCACGGATACTCTTGAGATCGCGGCCGTCAACACGAACGTGTTCCTTGAATAAGTAGTTGCGAACGACGCTTTTTTCGAGTTTGTAAATCGCATCTCCGATGTATTGAACATAATCTTCATTCGTTTCTTTCAAATACGCGCGGACCTTCTCGGTTAATGCGGCGACTTGAGCATCGCGAACGCTTTTATCATCCGAAAGGACTGCCTTTTGCATATCTTCCCATGCATACTCTTTGATCGTCGAAAAAGCGTCGCCGGGCACGTCACAAGACACGTAATCAAACTTTGCTTTCCCTATTTCCGCAACAATTTTGCGGATGAATTGAACCACTTCAACGATAGCCTTCTGACCAATCTCGATGGCTGCAAGCATGGTCTCGTCCGGTACTTCGTTTGCACTTGCCTCAACCATGCAAATTTTGCGTTCCGTACCGGCCAGGGTGACATACATTTTGCTTGTCTGGCGCTGCTCCTCTGTTGGATTAATAATGACGTCATCATCAATCAGCCCTAGAATCACGCCGCCGATGGGGCCGTTCCACGGGATGTCCGAAATCGCAACCGCAACCGATGATCCGATCATAGCCGCAATCTCGGGGGAACAATCCTGGTCAACAGACATAACCAAATTTGAAACTGTGACATCATTTCTTAAATCCTTCGGGAAAAGAGGCCTCATCGGCCGGTCAATAACGCGGGATGTAAGAACTGCCTTCTCGGAAGGCCTTCCTTCTCTTTTAATAAATCCGCCGGGTATTTTGCCCGCAGCATATTGCCGCTCCTCATAATCGACGGAAAGCGGGAAATAATCGATTCCGTCTCTCGGGGTGAGCGAAGCGGTTGCGGTCGACATAATTGCTGTTTCTCCGTATCGGACGAGACAGGAACCGTTGGCGAACTGAGCATACTTGCCGATCTCAATCGTGAGCATCCTGCCGGCAAAATTGAATTCAAATGTTTTTTCCATGATAATCCTCCCGGAAATAATGGCCGTCCGGGCGGTAGCTTGTAGATTCATGCTTTGAACATATATTCAAGACATCAACCTACCATCTACAACCCGGTACACGGTCTTTGATAATGAACCGAGTTCATTATAACTCAATTCAATGCAATATTCTTAAAAAGGCGGGCATTTCTGCCCGCCTTCAAAAGCAAAGTCTTATTTCCTGATTCCGAGTCGTGATATGATTGAGCGATATCTCTCCACATCAATCTTCGCCAGGTAATCCAGAAGTCCTCTTCTCTGACCGACCATCATCAGCAAACCGCGTCTCGAGTGGTGGTCATTGGCATGTTCCTTCAAGTGAATGGTCAGGTGATTGATTCGTGCCGTAAGAATTGCGATTTGAACCTCGGGTGAACCGGTGTCGCCTTCCTTAAGACCATACTCTTTAATAATCTCTGTCTTGTTGACGCTGCCCATAATTATCCTCCTAAATCCTGAAGCACAGTACCCGGTCGGACTGTCCGAGAACCGTGTCATCGGTTAACACCAAGGAATATTAACACATAAATCGGGTGTTGTAAACAAAGAAAACCTCATACAATCAGTCTTGCGACTAATTGTTTCTGCGAGTAAAATAGTTTCCCGGCCTGCAAACTGCTTCGAACAGTTCTTCATCCGCGGGCTGAATGATTTTAAAGTAACCTGCTTTAACGCCATATTCTATAGACGATAATATCATCTCGAGCTCTCTGGGACTCTCCGGTGTACGAATGGGCTCGATTCCTCTCCAGGTGTTCCGCCCTCCGCCCTTTGCCAGGTACATCGCCTGATCTGCCAAATCAACATGGTCTTCGATGGAAATCGGATAATCCGGGCCTTCATATATCGGATACGGGGTAAATCCGACACTGCAAGTGACACTTCGTTCTGCATGTTTCAGGTCGGCCGGAACCTTAACGGTTTCCGAAAACATTTTTCGAATCGATTCCGCATAATGCGCGTAGTCAACCGGAAAATGGTGAGAAATGATCAATAGAAACTCCTCTCCCCCGTTACGGATAACCGTTCCGTTTTCTCCTACACATGCCTTCAAGGTGCTGCCAACTATTTTAAGCACTTCATCTCCGCACTGATGACCGTATTCGTCGTTTATTGTTTTAAAATAATCTATGTCAATTAGATACATGGCGTAACACACCGTCGCGTGTGTTTTCGGTTGGTTTCTCTCACTTAAAGAACATAAGGTTTGAGTTCTCAATATCTCCGAAACAATGGCCGTCAGATATTTACGGTTTCTGCAACCGGTTAATTCATCGATATACACTCGATCGGTATAGTCATCTACTGCCTGAATAATTGAGTCACTCCAAGATTTTCCGGGCGATCGCAGAGCAAAAATATCCGGTTTTCCGGATTGAAAATAATCGCTGACATTAGCGCTCAAATTTGTTGCTCTGGTCTTCTTTTCAATGTTGTGCAACAAGTCCTTTACCGGCTTATAAATGATATGTTCATATATTTCCAGAAGGATGATAGTAAATAGCGCGGAAAATATTAACAAACCTACAGCGAGCGCAATGACAAAGCGAATATGAAAATTGTTTAGTTCTCCCCAGGAAGAAAACGGAGCAAAGCCCATGCTTAGAGATACTGCAAAATATATAATAAATCCGGTTATAATAGAAAAAATAAAAGTAAAAGCAAACAGGTATCTTGCTACCTGCCACATAAATTCCAACGTCTCTAGGGACTGAATTTTGTCAAAAAGTTTGGTTAGCTTAAGTTTCATAAATAATTTCGCATTCACTTGTTTGTATTCTTACGGAAATTATAT
>CAYGIB010000197.1:0-4209 GCA_964349735.1 uncultured Oscillospiraceae bacterium
TAATAAAATATTGTGTAAATGATTACGTTATATTTTTTTGTAGAATCAAATCGGATCTTTTTCTGTACATTTCTACGCGAAACATGTTATTATTTTTCCGGTTCATTCCGCCGTCGAATTACACTCGTCGGCTCAGTCTCTATCGATCCTGAAGGAGGAATTTGTATGTCTACGTTAAAAGGAAATCTGATGTTCGGACAATCCGGTGGGCCGACATCCGTCATTAACGCTTCTGCGGCCGGTGTTTTTATCGAAGCATTAAGGCACAGCGATGTGATCGAAAAGGTTTACGGCGCAGCCAACGGAATTGTTGGTATTCTAAATGAGCGTTTTTACGACATCGGACAGGAAAATCCGGAAGAACTGGAAATGCTTAAGTATACGCCCTCATCCAGTCTTGGTTCATGCCGTTACAAATTGGCCGATTATTCCAAAGATGAGTCGGATTACCTGCGTCTGCTGGAGGTCTTCAAAAAATATAATATTCGTTATTTCCTTTATAACGGCGGCAATGATTCGATGGATACCTGCAACAAGATATCGAAGTTTCTGCAGAAATCCGACTACGAGTGCCGCGTGATGGGTGTTCCGAAGACGATTGACAACGATCTGTTCGGAACCGACCATTGTCCCGGTTTCGCATCGGCCGCAAAATATATTGCAACGACTACCATGGAGGTTTATCTGGACGCTCGCGTTTACGATACCGGCATGATTTGCGTTATTGAAGTAATGGGGCGACATGCCGGTTGGCTTACCGCTGCAACCCGCCTGGCCAATGAAAAGGGTTGCGGCCCCGATCTTATCTATCTTCCGGAAGTCCCCTTCGATATTGACGAGATGATTCGCGATGTCGTTCGTATTTACGAGAAGAATCGCAAGGTGATCATTGCGGTTTCCGAGGGCGTGCAAACCAAAGAAGGCTTGTTTGTCCCCGAGCTCGTTGCAAGCGATGATGTTGCCGTCGACTCTTTCGGACACAAACAGCTGGGCGGAACCGCGATGGTTCTTGCAGACATTCTAAGAAGAGAAACCGGAGCAAAAGTGCGCGCAATCGAGCTTTCGCTGATGCAAAGATGCGCTTCTCACTGCGCTTCTCAAACCGATATCGAAGAATCGTTTTTGGCCGGTCAAACTGCTGTTATCAAAGCAATTGATGGACTGACCGACTACATGATCGGTTTTGAAAGAGCACCCGGTAAAGAATACAAGTGCGATATCGAGTTGATTCCGTTGAATGATGTGGCGAATACCGAGAAAAAGGTTCCGCGTGATTGGATTAATACGGCCGGTAACTTCGTCACCGAGGATTTTGTCGAATATGCGCTTCCCTTGATTCAAAACGAAACTCAACAGCAAATTGTTGATGGTCTTCCGAGATTTGCACAGTTAAAGAAGATTCTGGTTCAGCGATAAGGCACAAACACATCCGCATATTCATGAATACTGATCCGCGAGAGCTTCAGCTTCCGCGGGTCTTTCTTTTCCCGCGACGGAGTCTGCGAGCGGAAATTATATCCTCTGCCGCCTTTTTCATCCGGCTTTTTCGTTTATCGGGAGACGCAATCGAATACCCGAAAAACCCGAGCATCTTGCCAAGGCCGTAATAATCTCCATGCACATAACAAATCAGCCCGGAACGGTCCAGACAAATTTTGCCATTTTCATTTATCAGTTCCCGTTTTACGGATACTGATATTATCTCGGCAATAAACATATCATGTGACCCGAGTTCGATTGTTTGTTTCACAATACATGACATATACAGCGGCGATTGTTCTATGGCAGGTGCAAATTGCATGCCTTTTGCAGGTAGCGTCGCAAGACCGCATTCGGCAAATTTATCTTCGTCTGCGCCGGAGCGGACTCCGCAGTAATCACATGCTTTTGCCAACGATTCATCCACCAGATTAACGACAAATTCACCCGTCGATGAGATAATTTTATGGGAATGTCTATGTTTTCGAATGGAAACAGAAAGCATCGGAGGATCCGAGCAGACTGTTCCTGCCCAGGCTATCGTAATGATATTGGGTCGTTCCTCGGCACGATCGGGATTCGTGCCCGCACATGAAACCATCACCGCAGGGACCGGATTAAGCATAACTGTCGGCGGAAACTCGACACGATTGTTTATTTTATCTTCCCGGAGCTCAGAATGACGATATGTTTCTTTCTTGTCCACGACTTACCTCCCGAAATATCCGAATATTTCATGTTCGATCAAGAATTCTTTGATTTCCACGCCGCTCGAAAACCCTACAAGTCTTCCATCCTTCCCGATTACCCGATGGCATGGGATGATTACCGGAACCGGATTATCGGCGCAGGCCGAACCGACCGCTCTTGTCAAATTTCTGGCGGCTACTTTGTCATTTCCGGTCAAAGCCATCGCGATATCCTCATAGCTGACGGTCGCTCCGTAAGGAATTTTCTTGATTTCATCCCATACCAGTCTTTGAAAATCGCTTCCGTGAGAAAAATGGACATTGACCGAAAATTTCGTTCTCGCCTTTTTCAAATACTCGGAAATCTCGCGTGCCGCCTTAGCCACTTCGCTCGGTAAAGATGCTTTTATGTCCGACAAATCCTTTTCCGGCTCAATTCGCACCAACCCGTCGTTATCGGCGAATCCGGTTCTTATCGCGACAGTCCGATCAAACGAATCGTCAATTCTTTCATTAAAGGGATAAAAGCGAACACCTTCTATAAAATCAGAACTTCCACGAACCGCGATGACTCCTTTGGGAAAAAGAATGAATGCGACAGAATAGTCCGGGTATTCCGAGGCCAAGAGTGAAAACATGCCCGCATCAACATATGCTCCGCTAATGAATAATTCTTCTTCCAAAACCGCTTCTTGTCTCATCCCGCAAGATTCGGCTGTTTCGCCGGATTCCAAATCTGAGATTGCAATATTCCAACTGACTTTATGAAGTTGCATCGAAAAAAAAGCAATCCGCAAAACGGTATCGATTGCTCTTCTTTTCGCCGCTTTCCGCTCTATTTGATCTGTAAATCCGTTTCCGGAAAATCTGCAGTATATACATGCATTGTTATGAATGTTATGAATGCTATATAAACCAACCAAACCCAACAGCGTGGTCTCTCCGGTGTCTGTTACGGTGGCGACATACAGACGAACGGATGAATTGGCAATCGACGATCGAATAAATGTCGTCAAATCATTCATCTTCATTTCAGGAAATACATATTCCCTAAGCCTCGATGAGTCGTTGATTCGAACCGGAGTCAAGGTAATGTCGGCCATCGCATGTCACCCTTTCCGTATCGTTCGTCTTTTCGCTGTTGCGGCATAACCTATATTCGCCCTAATCCGTTGCACCGTATCAGAGTTATTCGTCCTGATCCTCTTTCATCTGTATTAAGAGATCATCCATATCAAAGGTAATGTCCATGATTCGTTCGGCATATCGATTGAGAAATAATTGTGAATGTTCATCGAAATCAACATCGGATACAAAAGGGCAATAGTACGCCTCACTCATGATGTCCTTGTATTTATAGAAGGATCCGCAGTATTTGGCGTCTGAAAAAGTATAATTCCAGACTTCGGGTGATTTCACGACGGGTATGAAACCTTCGTGTTTTTCGAGACGTTGTCGCAACAGTATTGCATCCGGATCTAACGCAACGAAGGCTGCAAAATCCGCAGACTCGTACGGATACTCCGACTGAGAGGATATGCAAAGGGGGAAAACCGTTAGCGCCGGTCGAGTAAGCATTCCGGACTTAAGGGACGGAATTTGAGTAATGCCTAAAGTATAAGGCATATAATTGGCCCACCGCGATACTTCGTCAGATTGACCGATCCACATTGCCACTCTTTTGGAAGTTATTGGATCGAAGGTTCCGAAAACAGCGTCCCTGTCTTCAGGGGTCATACTCTCTACAAAAAATGAGGAGTCAAACTCTCTCAGAAAACGTATGGATTCCATTATGCCATCCGAATCCAGATCAATCTTTCCCATGCGTTCCGCCATAAACCCGACTTTGCTGTCAAAGACAGACGGCAAATAAGGCATTAAATCAATACCGGAATATATGGGTATGATAAAAGTATCTGCTTCGTCCTGTTTCTCGTTAAGTGAGTAAACAACCGAAGACGCATCAAGTACCGCGTTCATATCCGCTTCATACGGAAGCACAATACCTGCAGCATTTAGAATCTCATTATTTACAAAAATT
>CAYGIB010000198.1:0-4181 GCA_964349735.1 uncultured Oscillospiraceae bacterium
TACATAGACGGCATCACCGAAGAGCTGATTGAGGAGATGAAGCAGAATCCCAAGATTATGCATTATTTGGATATCCCCGTTCAGCACGGAGACGACCGAGTGCTTTCAAGAATGGGCAGAAGGGATCGGGTTCGGACCATTTCTTCCGTTATCGAGATGCTCAGAAAAGAAATTCCGGATATCATACTGCGTTCAACGGTTATTGTTGGTTTCCCGGGAGAAACCGAGGAAGAATTTCAAAATTTGCTGTCCATGATCTCAACATGGAGATTTGATCGACTCGGTTGTTTCACCTATTCATCCGAAGATGGAACAAGGGCCTCCTTGATGACCGATCCGGTTCCTCCCGAGACAGCCGAGAAGAGATATCAACAGCTGATGACCTTACAATCTGACATTTCTTTGCGCATGAATGAGGCGAGAATGGACTCAATTGTAACGGTTACTATTGATTCCGTATCGGAAGATGGTATATTTTACATTGGAAGATCATACGGGGAGGCCCCGGAGGTGGATCCTGTGATTATGGTTCTGGCAACTTCTTCGATTTTGGAATTGGGCGATAGATACCGGGTTCGAATCGTCGAGTGCTCAGCTTACGATATGACTGGAGTAACTATAGATGAATATTCCCAATAGACTTTCCATTCTGAGAATTATATTGATTCCTTTGATCCTTCTTTTCATGCTTCCGATCAGTATTTGGGGATTTAAGCCGGAATCATGGAACTATTTCGTCCAAACGAATGGAATCACCGTAGCCGGTGTCTTGTTTGTCATCGCTGCGATAACAGATTATGCTGACGGATCCATCGCCCGAAAATACAAGATGATTACCAATCTGGGTAAATTTCTTGATTCCCTTGCGGATAAGATGTTAGTCATTTCGGTTCTCATTGCATTTGTGGAGAGAGACAGAGTTTCGTCTTTCTTGGTGGTGGTCATTGTGTTACGCGAGTTTATGGTAACCGGGCTCCGGTTAGTTGCGAGCAAGAACGGTGTAATTATGGCTGCTGAGATGATCGGCAAGATCAAAACCGTAACCCAAATGATTGCAATTATTTTTCTTTTCTTCGAATCGGTCTTCATTTCCCTTGCACAAATTATTTTCAAGAATTCTTCGTTAACATCAATTGAGTACATTGTGATTCTAATCGGAAATATATTTGTGGCTGTTGCCATTGTTATGACGATTATATCCGGGATGGATTACATGATTCGAAATAGCCGACACCTCAAGGAAAATGGAGATTAGTTTGATTTTCAAATTATATGCCTGAATGTTTGCATTTATGTATTGACATTTTCTTTGTGTTCAGATACAAACAATGTAGCAGATTGTTTGAACAGTCAATCAGGAGGTATACAGATGACAGGTGATCCGATTTTTGAAAACGTGAAGGCGATACTCATTGAACAACTTGGGATAGACGGAGAATCCATTACTCCGGAGTCAAGCTTAATCGATGATTTGAACGCTGATTCTCTCGATATGGTGGAACTGGTCATGGCTATGGAACAGGAATTTGGAATTTCCATCCCTGACGAAGAAGCGGAACGTATCAAGACCGTCGGGGACGCGATTGAGTTTATTAAGACTAATTCTTAATAATATTTCTTTTTTACAACCGCATGAGCTCCCTCTCGGGAGCTTTTTTGCATAAGGAGTGACGAAAATATTATGAGTGATTCGATTTACTTGGATCAATTATCGATTCTTCAAGACAGGCTTGGATATCGATTTCTGAATATTGAAACATTGATAAATGCACTGACGCACTCCTCTTATGCATACGAATCAAAAGAAGATAACATCGAGGACAACGAACGCCTCGAATTTTTGGGTGACGGGGTTTTGGATTTTGTTATCGCAGAGGAATTGTTCTGCCGAAAAACAAAGAAGGATGAAGGATACCTGTCCAAAACCCGGGCGCTGATTGTCTGCGAGGCAATGTTATCCGAAATTGCGGAAGAATTAGATATCGGGAGTCTATTGCTTCTCGGTCACGGCGAGGATGCCTCAGGCGGCCGTAGAAAGCCCTCAAACCTTTCAGACGCAATGGAAGCAATATTTGCCGCCGTTTACCTTGACGGGGGTTATGAAGCGGCCAGGGCCACAATTATCGGCATATTAAGCGCATCAATTAATCAGGCATTGGCCGGCTCGCTGGTTTTCGATTATAAAAGTCGTCTCCTGGAATGGTCCCAGAGTGCTCACGCACACACTCCTTTGAAATTCCTCATCATTGAAGAAGATGGTCCGGTACATAACCGTATCTATAAGGCAGCCGTAGTTCGGGACGGAACGATTGTTGGCGAGGGCACCGGACGAAGTAAAAAGTCGGCCGAGCAGGAAGCAGCCAAAGCTGCCTTGGAAAGTATTCACAGTCACGAGCGGCTGATACCGTAATGCGACTCATATGACATGCCGACGGTTCTTTTTCTCGTTTCATTAATACTGACTTTTGGTATATAATCTTTATCTGACACTACGGTTGGAAGGATTTATGCTTCATGCATCTTAAAAAAATCGAAATACAAGGTTTCAAATCTTTTCCGGAGTATACCCTGATTGAATTCGACAAGGGTATGACTGCAATTGTCGGACCGAACGGAAGCGGAAAATCCAATGTCACGGATGCCGTGCGTTGGGTGCTCGGCGAACAGAGTGTTCGGACTTTACGTGGCGGAAAGATGGAGGATGTAATATTCAACGGAACACAGTCCAGACGCGCAATGAACTTCGCCGAGGTTTCAATCACCATCGATAATGCCGACCGACACCTCGACATCGAATATTCCGAGGTACAGGTTACGAGGAGGCTTTATCGCTCCGGAGAAAGCGAATATCAGATCAATCACGTGAATTGTCGCCTCAAAGATATACTTCAGTTGTTTATGGATACCGGCCTTGGAAGGGACGGTTATTCAATCGTCGGGCAGGGCAGGATTGACGATATTTTGAGCACGAGATCCGAGGATCGAAGGAAGGTTCTGGAGGAGGCGTCAGGAATCGTCAAATTTAAGGCTCGAAAAGAAGAGGCGGAACGGAAGCTTTTATCGTCTGAACAGAATTTACTCCGTATTTCCGATATTCTCGGCGAACTTGGAGACCAAATCGGGCCATTGAAAGAACAGGCTGAGAAGGCAAAACTTTACCATCGCACTTACAACGAATGGAAAGAAATGGACATCGGCCTTACGCTCCACATGATTGATCGAAATCAAGCCTTCCTTTCCACGTCCGATGAGGAGTGCTCAAGAATCGAGGAGGAAATTCGAAAGCAAGAGGATTCTATTCTGGACCTTCGAGACAAAAACAGATTTCTCACCGAAAAATCAGCAAGTATCGAGGACCGTTTAGATGAGCTCCGCGAAAAGAAATCCACACTAAATGAACGAATTCATGAAATTCAAAGCGCACTGGCCGTTATCTCGGAGCGCCGGAAGCAAACAAGCGAGCGATTAAATGTCGGAAACGTCGATGATACTCACGCACGCGATGAGATTGAACGGCTTGAAAACAGTCTGAAAAATCAATCGGAAAAGATAGAAAAACACAGATTACAGAAAGACAAATATGACCAGACCCTTTTCAATAAAGAAGAAGAGATGAAGGCGCTTCTGGCAACACTGAATCAAGCTCTTCAGAAAGTGAATGCGGCCAAAAGCCGCATGGAAAAACTCGCGGATGAGTTATTTGATTATCGTGAACAATCTCAGTCACTAACATCCGAACTCATGGTCTTCGATTCCAAATTGAAATCGCTTTCAGACGAGCGCATCATTATCGTATCGGAAAAGGACAAATACTCGGCATTATCCGACGAGAATGACACCCTTTTACTATCCGTGAAGTCCGGTTTGAGTAATGCGCAGACTCTCTATATGCAAAAGCAAGAGGAACTGGAACAAGTCCGCACGCAGGCCGAAGAATACCGGGAGATTAAGGAACAGAAGCATCGTGAAAAGGATAATGTCGCCTTCCGTATTAAGACTCTACAAGAACTTGAAAGCAGCAAAGAAGGCTATCAGGAACCGGTTCGCCGTCTCATTGCGGACTCGAATAGCGATAAAGATCTATCCGGCAAAATTGTCGGCATACTCGGCGACTTAGTTCGAGTCCAAAGAGAATATGAAACCGCAATCGAGATCGCACTGGGACAATCGATACACAATAT
>CAYGIB010000199.1:0-4174 GCA_964349735.1 uncultured Oscillospiraceae bacterium
GTCATACCCGTCAGTTCATTTGAGGACGGCGGATATCTGACGATGGCGACCCGAGAGGGAATCATCAAGAAGACCGAATTGTCCGATTATTCACGAATTAACAAGGGCGGGCTGATTGCAATCAACATCCGCGATAATGACGAGCTGATTGATGCCCGTCTGACCGACGGCGAGCAGGAGATTGTCCTTGTGACCCGCAAGGGAATGTCCATTCGCTTTTCTGAGGGCGATGTGCGAAGCACAGGCCGCAATACAATGGGAGTTCGCGGAATTCACTTGGGAATAGGGGATTATGTCGTCGGCATGGCACCCATTGTCGAGGGACAGGACTTGCTGGTGGTGTCGGAGCGCGGCTTCGGTAAGCGGACGCTTTTGTCCGAGTACCGAATCCAGACGCGGGGCGGCAAGGGACTTATGACCTACCGCATCGCCGAGAAAACCGGTCCGCTCGTTCGAGTCTCACTGGTTGACGATTCGAAGGATTTACTGTTAATTAATGATAACGGAATCGTAATCCGGCTCGGTGTATCGGAGATTCCCGTTTTATCAAGAGTTACGCAGGGAGTCACGCTGATGCGTACCCGGGACTGCAAGATTGTCGATGTCGCCGTTGTCGACCACGAGGAGGCCGAAGAGTGGGATGATTCGAATTCCGCGGAGGATGACGGAGCCGAATCGATGGACTTGACTGGCGAGGATCAGCCGATGGAAGCCGAGATGCTGTCGGAAGAAGGGGTAGAAATCAATCAAACGGACGAGAACTGAAGACAGGTGCATTTTCGTCTAAACGGGAGGAAGGAATGAAGATTCTCAAAGTGGACGGGAGGAAGGAATGAAGATTCTCAAAGGTAAAGAGCGGCATCTCAGCGGAGGGAGTCTCGTCCGATTTCCGGCGTGCGTGATTACCGCATGTATTGCGATTCTCTCATTATCGTTACCGGTTGCGGCAGATATCGGTCAGTTGCCGATTGAGCTTCCCCCGGTGGAGGAGGTCGTCTGCTCCTCGTATTTCGTATATGACATAACCAAGGAAGAAGTCGTTTTGGAATACGAACCGAATAAGCGAATCTTTCCGGCCAGCATGACCAAGATTATGACCGTTGCGCTTGCTCTGGAGTATCTGAACACGGAGAACACGGTCACTGTCAGCCAGAGTGCGATGGATGCGACCACCCCGAATTCGACCATGATGGGGTTGAAGGTCGGAGAGACGGTCCTGGTGCGCGAACTGCTGTACGGTGCGATGCTTCCTTCGGGGAACGATGCCGCGAACGTGCTCGGAGAGTCCGTTGCGCAGGCTTTTCGCGAAAAGAATCCAACGCCATCGCCGACCGGGGCCAACGCGACGGTGAAGACATTGCTCGAAGAATTTGTTGACCTGATGAACCGGAAGGCGATTGAGCTGGGGCTTTCCAACACGCACTTCATGAACACCAACGGTCTTCATCATGACGAGCACTATACGACGGCGATCGATTTGGCGGTTATTTTCGAGTATGCGATTGGGTTTTCTGAATTCCGAGCAGTAATCAATGCGCCGACGCACGTTTTTAAGGCAACGAACATACATCCCTTCGACGGCTGGAGTATCGCTCGCAACACGAACTACCTGCTGAGCGACCCCTGGATTCTCGGGATGGACAGCCGGGTGGCGCAAATTATCGGAGGGAAAACCGGGACGACGATCACTGCCGGAACGGGGATGACTCTTTTGGCGTTAAACAAGAACGGAGACGAGATGATTACCGTTGTGTGCGGCATCCCGTACGATCAAGCGAGTCGCCAAACCACCTATGTGGCGGCGGTTTTGAATGCCGGTGCCACAATCATCTTTGATGCCGACCCGGTCGTTCGAATCGAAGGAAACGTCATGAACCACCGACCGGTTAACGCTCCTCCGGGTGTGGGGCCGGAGGTTTCGGAGACAACGGATCCCGGGGAACCAACGCAACCCGCTCCGAGTACGGAGCAGACCGGACCGTCTGACACTTCGGCATCGACCACCCGACCCGAATCCGAAGACGGGGAACGGTTCAACCTGATGACCTACTTGCGTGAAAACATGATTATTGCCATTCTCGGCGTGCTTGTGATTCTTTTTGTCATCGCCATCATTCTTCTTGTGATTATTCCTGCGGTCGTTCGTAAAAAGCGCAGGAAGAGACGCGGCAGCGGGTTCCAGGGGATTCGAAGAATATAAAGGCGGAGAATCTCGGCTGAGGGGCTTACACAGGAAATCGGAAGAAAGTGTACGAAGAATAATGGAACTGGATCAACTCAACAGACTCTTTGTCGAGCTTTTCGGAAAAGGACCGGCACGTACTTTCGTTGCTCCGGCTCGTGTGAACCTGATCGGCGAGCATACGGACCATCAGGGTGGGTTTGTGTTGCCCTGCGCCATTCATATGCGATCCGCATGTGTGGTCCGCACAAGAAACGACGGACTTCTGCGCATCGCGGCGAGCGATCTTCCGGGCGTCGTTGAGGCTGAAATATCTGATTTATCGGGATATGCGCGCATTCCGTGGGGTGCGTATCAAATCGGCGTGGCTCATATAATGAAGCAGCGTGGATATCATGTAACGGGGATGGACATGCTTTTCGACGAGACCGTACCGCACGGAAGCGGCCTGTCGTCTTCAGCCGCTATCGAGGTTGCAACGGCTTTCGCGATTGCGGTGTTGAGCGCCGAAACAGCGGGGACCGCCATCGATATTCCGGAACTGGCAATGATTTCTCAGTCGGCGGAAAATGACTACGTGGGGATGAACTGCGGAATCATGGATCAGTTTGCGTCGGCGATGGGCAGAAAAGACCACGCGATTTTCCTGAGGTGCGCCGATTTGACTTACCGGTATGTGCCGGTGAAGTTACGCGACCAAGGAATCACCCTGATGATTTGTAATACGAATAAACCCCGTTCGCTGATTACAAGTGCTTACAACACCCGAAGAGCGGAGTGCGAGCGAGCGTTCCTTGCTCTGCGGGACGGCTCGAATATCACCTATCTTGCCCAGATGACTCCGGAGTCTTTCGAAGAGAATAAGTCGAGAATCGACGACCCCGTCGCTCTGAAAAGAGCCCGCCATGTGATATATGAGAACAACAGGACGATTCGCGCATGCGAATTTCTCGAAAAAGCCGACTTTAATGCGTTCGGAGAACTGATGAATGCTTCCCATGATTCTTTGCGCGACGATTTCGAGGTAACCGGGCCGGAACTCGATGCAATGGTCGAGGCGGCGCGCTCACAAAAGGGCGTTCTCGGGGCACGTATGACCGGCGCGGGATTCGGAGGCTGCTCGATTGCTCTGGTAAGGGATGAAGAATGCGATTCGTTTGTCGAGAATGTTTCGCGAAAATACAGATGTCAGACGGGGTATTCGGCATCTTTCTATCGAGCTCAAATCAGCGACGGTGTGCACGAGGAACAGGCCGACTGACTTCGTACGCCATCCATGCACATGGTGTTCCGTAAAAATTTTCCGATCGTCATTACTAATCCATACCTATTTATATAGCGAGTCAAACAGACTGCTGTCGAAGTGTCGATTCTTCGATGCCTTGATGACCCTCCCGAAACGCCGAAAATCAGGCAAAAACGCCGAAAATATGTGTTGACAGTTAAAGGGTCCAATGATAATATAATCAAGCGCTTCACGAAAGCAGCGCAGCGGACCTTGAAAATTGAATAGAAAAGCAAGACAAAAGACGAGCCTTAAATCAATTCTAAACGAGTTGAGAAAAGAAAAAGTAAACAAAGAGCCAAAAGGCTCTCGAATTTTGATTTGAGAGTTTGATCCTGGCTCAGGATGAACGCTGGCGGCGTGCCTAACACATGCAAGTCGAGCGGAGATAAGAGGAGTACTTGTACAAATTTTATCTTAGCGGCGGACGGGTGAGTAACACGTGAGGAACCTGCCCTTAAGTGGGGAATAACACCGAGAAATGGGTGCTAATACCGCATAACGTCCCGGGAGCGCATGCTCTTGGGACCAAAGGATTTATTCGCTTAAGGATGGCCTCGCGGCCGATTAGGTAGTTGGTGAGGTAATGGCCCACCAAGCCTACGATCGGTAGCCGAACTGAGAGGTTGAACGGCCACATTGGGACTGAGATACGGCCCAGACTCCTACGGGAGGCAGCAGTGGGGAATATTGCGCAATGGGGGAAA
>CAYGIB010000200.1:0-4150 GCA_964349735.1 uncultured Oscillospiraceae bacterium
GAAAAGATTATTGAAATCAAAAATCTAACGAAATACTACGGGAAAAACAAGGGGATTGAAGACGTTTCGTTTGAGGTGTATCCCGGAGAAATCTTTGGGTTTATCGGGCCGAACGGCGCGGGGAAATCGACAACCATTCGAACACTTCTGGCATTAATATTTCCGACCTCGGGAAGCGCGTCGATTTTCGGGATGGATTGCATCGCGGATGCGGCAAAAATCGCTCATCGTGTTGGCTATCTGCCGAGCGAGGTATTCTATTACGATGACATGCGAGTTCGCGATTTGCTCAATTACTCGGCAAGCTTTTATCGCAAGGACTGTTCGGCAAGGATTCGAGCGTTATGTGATCGCCTGGAACTGGATTTGCATCGTAAAATCGAGGATCTCTCGTTCGGAAACAAGAAGAAGGTTGCCATCGTTCAAGGTCTGATCCACAGTCCGGATTTGATTATTCTCGATGAGCCGACGCTCGGATTGGACCCGTTGATGCAACAGACATTTTTTAAGCTTTTGGAGGAGGAGAACCATCGCGGGGCAACCGTTCTGATGTCTTCGCATATTCTTTCCGAAGTTCAACGCATATGCTCACGAGTCGCAATCATTAAAGACGGAGGAATCGTTACAGTCGATAAAATTTCTGCGCTTAAAGCCACCAGTTATCTTCGAGTACGGTTTGAGACGGACGGCGGATTTCCGGAATCGATACGGGATCTGACGGGAGTTCAAGATTTTCGAGCGGATAACAGCGAGTATACTTTCATGTTTAGCGGCGATATCAACCGGATTGTAAAGGCGTTATCCTCATTGGATCTGAAAGTCTTGATTATTGACGAACCCGAACTGGAGGAGATCTTTTTGCACTACTACACAAAAGACGAGACCGCAACAAAGGAGCCGGCCCTATGAACATCTTCTTGCGTGAAATCAGAATGAACATGAAATCGTCCGCATATTATCTGTGCGCATTGTGTCTGACGGCTTTTTTTCTCCTATCATCTTATACTTTTTTCCAAAGCGATCTCGGCGATTTTCTTGCCTTTCTGGACCAGTTCCCGGATCCGATGAAATCGGCATTTTCCATACGGCCACACTTGATGGGGACGGTGCTCGGTTACTATTCATTTATTTATTTTATGATTTCCATAATTGCTGCGGTTCAGGCCGTCGGATTGGGAATCGGGATCTTTTCGAAGGAAATCCGCGAAAAGACTGCTGATTTCCTTATGACAAAGCCCGTTCGACGGGTTGGTATTTTTATTCAAAAATACGCGGCAGCTATGGTTCTTCTTCTTGTGTCGGGTTTGATTTACAGCCTTCTTGTTTACGTGTTCAACTATTTAATGTATGGCGACTCCGGAGATATCCGTTTGTATGTCTATATCTCACTTTCCTATATCATTATGCAACAGGTTTTTCTTGCCATCGGTATATCCGTGTCGCAGATATTTCGAAAAATCAAATCTCCACTACCGATTGCGGTCGGCATTTCTGCATTCTTCTATGCGATTTCAGCCTTTGTTGTATCCGGAGCGGATGATAATTTGCGATTCTTAACTCCGTTTCAATACAACCGACCGGACAGCATCCTGGAGAGCGGTCGATTGGAAATCGGCTTTGTTCTTGCGGCGGACCTTATTATTTTTGTCTGCATTGCTTTTGCACTGATTCGATTTCGTCGAAAAGACATTCATGCGGTATAGAAAGGTATAAAAATGAACATTTATCTGCGTGAGCTAAAAAGCAACTTGAAGAGCTTTCTGATATGGTCAGGTGCCATACTTTTTCTTCTTCTTGCCGGCATGGGCAAATATGACGCGGGCTCCAAAATGGAGGCCGGCTCGAGCTCAATGAACGAGATGATTCAGAATATCCCGAAGTCGATGCAGAGCATTTTGGGCGTCGGTGTTTTCGACTTAGGTACAATAATCGGGTTCTATGCAGTCATGTATCTCTATTTGGCCATAATGGCAGCGGCATACGCCGTGTCACTGGGGTCGGGAATGATCTCCAAAGAAGAGCGGGATCGGACGAGCGAGTTTCTGATGGTAAAGCCGATTACACGCGCATCAGTACTCCTTGACAAGCTGCTGGCGGCGGTTACTTTTTGTGCTGCATTTTCAGTCGTAACATTTATATTCAGTATTATGTCTTTTTCGATTTATGCGAAGGAATTATATGCTCTCGATGTAACAAGGCTATGCGTCGCACTGTTTTGTATCCAGATATGCTTCGTATCGGTTGGATTCTTCTTTGCATCCGCTACGGGAAAACACAAGAGATCAACGGCTTTGGGGTTAGGAGTCATGCTCTTGATGCTCATTATCTCTTTTGTGGTCGATATTTTTGAACAGGTCGACGCCCTCAAGTATTTTACGTTCTTCCAGTATTTTGATTCCAAAGACATCCTGGTTCTTGGTTGGCCCGTTATCTTTCCGGTTCTTGCCGCTTTAAGCTGCTTCGCTCTTTTTACCTCGGCATTTCTATTGTATCGGAGAAGAGATCTTCGCTTGGGGTAGAAGCGCCTTTATAAAACTGTTCCTGATTTATTCGAGCCAACCATGACAAATATATGACTAAGGAGTAGCGATGGCTTTCTCTTCAAGAATTCAAATGCGCCTTATGACTCTTGTTTTGGTTTTGATTATGGTTCTCAGCGTTTCAGCGGTTCAATCGCCTGAAAACTCGGATTTATCCGCAGCGATTCAAGAGATAAACGCCTGGAAAGAGGGAAGTGTTTTCCGGACCCAATATTCGGTCTCAATAAAAAACAACGGTTCCGACACCGTTTCCGGATGGACTCTGAAATTGTCGGTTCCAAGCGGCACATCATTGGGGGTATCGGACGGCTGGAACGGCTCATTCTCGATTCTGGATGAGGTGCTGACGATTATTCCCCTAAGCTATAATCAGACGATTGACCCTGGAGCTATAGTTTCCGATATCGGCTTCATCATTTCGACAAAGGTAGATCCGACCATTCTTGTATTAAGCGTTTCCGCCGGCTCGAAAATCCCGGCCTCTACCGAAACCGGCGCGACACAGCCCACAACAGATATCAATCCGACAAATGCCGACCCCATCGACCCCGAACGCCCCCAAACAGTCCAGGGAGACGATTATCTGACAACTCAAGGAAACCGTATCGTCGATCAGAATGGCTCCGTGGTCTGGCTTACCGGAATCAATTGGTTCGGCTACAATACCGGCACGAATATTTTCGACGGAGTATGGACCTGCAATATGGAGGAAGCCCTGGAGTCCATTGCGGACCGTGGATTCAATATTCTACGTATTCCGATATCTTCCGAGCTGGTTTTGGAGTGGAAAAACGGCGTTTATCCGGAAGCTAACTATAATCGAGCGACGAATTCGGAACTCAATTCCATGAACAGCCTGGAGATTTTCGATTATGCGATATCGATATGCGCAAGGAACGGCCTGAAGGTCATGTTCGATATCCACAGTGCGGAAACCGATTCTATGGGTCATATGACCAATCTATGGTATACCGATTCGATTTCGGTCGAGCAGTATTATGAATCAATCGTCTTTCTGACTGACCGGTATAAAAATGACGATACCCTGATTGCATTCGATCTGAAAAACGAGCCGCATGGTAAGCCTCACGAGGTTGGCGCGATTTGGAACGATTCGGAAGGACCGAATAATTGGAAACATGTCGCCGAGACGGCCGGAAACCTTGTTCTTAATATCAACCCCCGTCTCCTGATCTTGATCGAGGGAATCGAGATCTATCCAAAGGACTTATCGAAAAATGCCGATTACTCGTCTTCGAATTCCGCCGATTATCACTTTTGCTGGTGGGGTGGAAATCTGCGGGGCGTCCGTGATTATCCGATTGATTTCGGCACGCCGGAGCGCAATGCTCAAATTGTGTACTCACCCCATGATTACGGACCGGACGTATATCAGCAGCCTTGGTTTTCGGGCGATTTCACATATGAGTCGCTCCAAGAGGATTGCTGGGACGACAACTGGTTATACATCCATCGAGAAGAAATTGCTCCGCTTCTGATCGGGGAGTGGGGAGGATTCATGCGCGAGCCGAATTTGACCTGGATGACATTTCTTAGTCAATTGATCGCCGAGGAAAGGCTCCATCACACCTTTTGGTGCTATAACGCGA
>CAYGIB010000201.1:0-4098 GCA_964349735.1 uncultured Oscillospiraceae bacterium
CGACGGACAGGCAACTCCGTCAGCACAAGGACATGTTACGCGGGCACAAGCACCTATGATTTCATTTTATCTCTTGATCCGATAATTGCAATCCGAAACATATCTTGGTCTATGTTTGCCGTTCCTCTCGATCGATTACATTTGACTGTTGACAGAATTCCGTTCCCGCTTTATTATAACACTTGTTATATAACATCCGTTATTCCACAGGAGGAACCCATGCCCAAGGACACTGTTTTTACCCGCGAGGATATACTGGACGCCGCATTTGATATTTTTCGACGGGAAGGCTTAAATGCTCTTTCCGTCCGTAAGATCGCCGCGTTGGTCGGATCGTCCACCGCACCGGTGTACTCGTGCTTTTCAGGCATCGATGAGATCCGGGAGGCACTGATGCGGGAAGCTTTCGAGCGGCTGATTCGCTACACCGAGAAGACCTACACCGAGGACATTTTCCTGAATATTGGTCTCGGTATGCTGGAGTTTGCTAAGGACTACCCCATCGTGTACCGTACGATTTTTCTGGAGGACGCGCGCGGCCGGGATATGTTTCGCCGTTTTTCCGAAACGAGTATGATTCAGATGCGCAAGGAGCCGAGTCTTCTCATATTCAGCGACGCGGAAATCGAGTCGATTCTCGATAAACTGACTGTTTACACACACGGCCTCGCCGCGATGATTTGCGCGGGAATTATCGAGAACCCGTCGGCCGAGAGCCTCTATACAAGGCTCGCGCAAACCGGCGGCGACATCATCGGAGCGACCGCATTCACGTCCGGTAAATGGCCCGAATATGCTAAGAATTTTGAAAATTTGAAGGGAGATTAACATGAGAACCATCACCATCCTGAACGGAATACCCGACGATTCATACGCCGGGTTCGAGGCGGCCCTCGAGCAGGCGGCCAACGTCGCGAACCCGGATCGCAAAATCAATGTCATCCGTCTTCGAGCCCTCGACATTCGCTTCTGCACCGGCTGCTGGGACTGCTGGGTCAAGACCCCGGGACTCTGCGCGCACCATGACGATATGCCGATGATATTGAAAGAGGTTATGCGCTCGGATTTAATGGTGTTCCTCTCCCCTCTTTCGCTTGGCTTCGTCACCGCGCTTACCAAGAAGACCTGCGACCGGCTGATTCCTCTGGTTCATCCTTATGTCGTATTCCACAAGAAGGAGCTTCATCACAAGAATCGTTATAAGAAATATCCGGAGATGGGTCTGATCCTGATCGACCCCGAAATGAGTCTCGTCGACTTCCAAAACACCCGACAAATCTTCAGCCGCCTGTCCATCAATTTGAAAACAGATCTGACACTGGCTTTACACCTTACCGGGACCGAAAAGGAGGCTAACGATGCAATTTCTATTATGTAACGGCTCACCGCGAGGCGCCAGAGGTTTTTCTGCAAAGTACATCGACGCACTGACGGAGGGTATTTCCGAACATCCGGATGTAATCATCGAAAAGGCACTCCTCAATCGCGCAGCCGAGCACCGGGAAGTCGCTTCGCGCCTGGCCGCGGCCGACTGCGCCATCATCGTCTTCCCTCTTTATACCGACGCGATGCCGGGCATCACAATGGCGTTTCTTGAGGAACTGAAGCCGTATGTCGGGTCTCTTGGCGGCCTTACACTGGGCTTTGTCGTCCAGTCCGGCTTTCCCGAGCGCATTCAGTCCCGGGCGGTCGAACAGTACCTTGAGCGCCTGACGGAGATTCTCGGCGCCCGCTATGCGGGAACCGCCGTCTTCGGCGGAGGCATGATGATGAACGAAAAGCGCATCGTGCTCCTCCGGAAGCTCGGGCAGGCATTTTTTCCTGATTTAAAATTCGACCCGGAGATTCTTTCGCGTACCACTTCGATGGAAACGGTGCCTTTGGCGGGCAGAATTATAATGAGTATCTTGGGCCTTACTCCTCTTGTCCAGTTGAACTGGATTCGTCAGCTCAAATCCAATGGGGTGTATGAGAAACGGAACGACCAACCGTATGCGTAAGCGATGCGCGACTTGCTGCGATGTGTGATGAACGAGGCGATGTACATATAGCTTCCTGTTTTGCGTATCTGATTCCGCAACGTCAATAATTTTGAAGGAGTTTTCGGAAATATTATCCGCAAGCTCCTTTATTTTGCATTGTTTCAGGATATTGATCCGCAAATTCTCGTCTCATATTTCGCCTGTGCCCCTACCGAATCCAGTCTGCAGGCGACTCCGTCAGTAAAGGTCGGGCGATTCTCGAGAAAGACCTCGTCGTCGGCGCGAAGCGGAAAGATCTCGATGGTAAACTTCTCGGGCATTCCGAATCGCTTGAGCCCGATTTCCCAGGGTTCACCGGTGTTGAAATCGTCCCCTTCCAATTGCCCGTCGATATAGAACTTGGCGCTGTCGCCCTGATAACGAAGACGCAGGAGGCAGTCTGCTGCTTCCGGGTCGCATTCGACACGTACGGAATATTGAGCGCTCGAGTCATCGGACGAGAGCTTTTCGAAAGAAACTCGCGGTTGCTTATCGGGGTATCTTTTCTCATACACGCGAAACACGCCGGACATGCCTGTAATAGTCAGACCTTCCACAGCTCCTTGAAAATCCGGATATACCAGAAGCTTCAACGTCGCACCGCTCTCAATCGTAATACCGGTTTCGGTTTCCGTGAGGGCACCGTCCGTGATGATGAGATAATCCTTGTCCGCTTGCACCTTGTACGCATTCAGGGCTTGCTCGCGGGTAAGTGTGATGATTTTGGGTAAGAGACCCGCTTGGATGCTCTTTGCGCCCCCGGCCACAATACCGTCGATCTCGTAACACGGATCGCCGTCGGCATAGAACACATAGGTTTGCTCATTTAGAATGCACAAGGGCGATGCCAGGGCGGTAATAAGAAGCGCAGGTCCGATTGCCATGTTGAACGGCAGTATAAAATAGTCACCGTCCCGGATGTCTACCGGCGGAAATGTAATTGAGCCTTCATCAAGCGCGACTGTCAGAACTTCGGAAAGATGATCCGCCTGCTTCTGCCGCCGCTGGTAATTATTGATAAATGCGTAGCCGCTGTTGCCGCTGCGGCGTACGGAGATGCGTAAATCATCGGTGTTTTCCGGGTGAAGCGGATTGGTTTCGGGGATAAAGGTGTCCATCTCACAGAGTTCTCCGCCGAAATCCCGAAGAAACATAGCGAGGAGCTTAATTTCACGGTATGGCTCGCCGAGCTGGCCGTATTCTCGAATCGGCGCCCGAAAATCGTACGAGAGCTCCGGTAAATCATTGATGTCACCGGCGCTCTTACTCTCATGCAAGGTCGATTTTTTTCCCTTCGGATTCGTTCCGCCGCTATACATGTAGTAACCAAGTAAGTTCGCGCCGCTTCCGATCTTAACGAGCGACATCGCGCCGATATCCCTTCCCTTTGCTGCCGGGCGGCGGCGATGCGTTACCTGAAGACCTCCGCCGAGCTCTGCGGTCAGATACGGGTACTTTGCCGGATCAAACGAAAGAGTCTCGTTGATGCCGTAATCGGACCCTATGCTATGGTCGTTGCGTTCGTACGTAAAGATATAGTTACCGCTCGGCTCGATTTCTGTGATCCTCGAATCCCATGGCGCCTCGCAGTATCCGCCCATCACCGGAAGAAGCCCGGCTGTAATCGCTCCGCCCCAACCGGTTGCGGTGTAATACGGCGCGTCATAACCGATGTCGCGGGCAAGCTGTGTGAGCGTCCGCATGTGAAAGATGCCTTCATCGCCGGTGAGTCCGCCGCAGTGGCCGTATTCGTTTTCGATCTGGACGCCGATAATCGGGCCTCCGTCTGCGGTAAACAGGCCTTTTACCTGCTCGGAAATCGCCCGGTAGAAGCGCTCGACATAACGGAAATACTCCGGATCATTCGTTCTGGGCTCAAAGTCTTTTGTAAGAAGCCAGTCCGGGAAACCGCCGTGCCGAACCTCTCCGTGCGACCAGGGACCGATGCGCAGGAAGAAAAGGAGCCCGCAATCACGGCAGCACTCGATAAAGCGTCGAAGATCCTTTCGGGCGGAGAAGTCATAACTGCCCTCCGTCTCTTCATGGTGAATCCAGAAGACATACGACGATGCAATGT
>CAYGIB010000202.1:0-4092 GCA_964349735.1 uncultured Oscillospiraceae bacterium
GAAAAAGGGCGCGTGACAGTGGGAGAATCGCTGAAGCGAATCGAGCGACTATTCGGTAATACAATATATCCTGATGAACCCAATAATATGATACAATATATACAAATATTCGTTTCATTCAGGAAATTAGTATCAGTTCAAGAACAAGCAAAAGAAAAGCGAAATCAAAAGACCGTGATTTATGTATAAGCGGTAGTGCATCTGTGAATTTAGGCCGTGCTTCTTCATGGGTGAGCAATAAACGGATTTTGATTTCTGATTATGAACAATATACAAGGAGGCGATGTTTATGGAACACAATGACAAATCAGATAAAAATCATCATGAGCACAAAACTTCTGATGAAAATCCTGAACATAACAAACACATGGATCACGCTCGAAAATCTCAGCACCCCGATAATGAGGACCATAATGAAAATATGATGCATGACTCACAGTCATCACATCAAGAATCCAATCCCGGCGAACACGCCAACCATGAATCGCATGACCATGCGGACCATCACGCCATGATGGTCGCGGATTTCCGGCGACGTTTTTTTGTTTCCATCATTCTGATGGTTCCGATTCTGGCGCTCTCACCGATGATTCAGACGTTCTTGGGAATCGATTGGCGCTTTCCGGGCGCTTCCTATTTGCTTTTCGGCCTGTCAACTATTCTTTTCTTTTATGGTGGGTGGCCATTTATTAAAGGATCAAAAGAGGAACTCAAAAAAAAGTCACCGGCTATGATGACCTTGATCACGTTGGCGATTATTGTTGCCTATGTCTATAGTTCTCTCACCGTATTCATTTTGGAGGGCAGCGATTTTTTCTGGGAGCTCGCAACGCTGATCGTTATCATGCTATTGGGCCATTGGATTGAAATGCGGTCTGTTATTGGCGCCTCGAGAGCGCTGGATGAGCTGGTTAAGCTCATGCCGGAAGAAGCGCATGTGATCCACGAGAACGGCGAAACGATGGATATGCCGGTTTCAAGCTTGAAGACCGGTGATCGGATCCTTGTTAAGCCGGGCGAGAAAATACCCATAGACGGTATGGTTTTCGAAGGCGGCTCAGCTGTCAATGAAGCAATGATAACCGGTGAAGCAAACCCGGTTGACAAGACGTCGGGAGATGAGATCATCGGCGGTTCGATTAATGGCGAAGGTGTTTTAAAATTTACGGTAAGCAAAACCGGTGATGAGACCTTCATCTCTCAGGTAATCAAACTTGTCCGCGAAGCGCAGCAGTCAAAATCCAAAACCCAGCGTTTGGCGGATGTTGCTGCCAAGTGGTTGTTTTATGTCGCAGTTTCAGCCGGAACAATTACATTCATCGTCTGGATGATTGTAAATGGTGATCTCGGTTTCGCCATGGAAAGGGCCGTCACGGTCGTAATTATATCTTGCCCGCATGCTCTGGGACTGGCTATTCCACTCGTCACGGCCATGTCTACCGGAATTGGCGCGAAACAAGGTCTTTTGATCCGTAATCGGGCGGCATTTGAAAATGCCCGCAAAACGAACGCGGTCATTTTCGATAAAACCGGCACACTGACAGAAGGACAGTTTGGTATAACGGATATTTCGACAATCGGTATTTCCGAAGCAGAATTATTTGAAATTGTTTATGCTATTGAATCAAACTCGGAGCATCCGATAGCCAAGGGGATTGTCAGAGAGGGGAAAAAACGTGGAATCACACTCAAATCAGTCACGGATTATCAGAATGTGACCGGACAGGGCCTAAAAGCCAAAATGGATGGTCGGGAAATTCTAATCGGCAGTCCCGGTTTCATGCGCTCACAACAGGTCAGTTTTGATGAAGAAAAATTGGAGAAACTGTCTGCTGAAGGAAAAACAGTGATTTATATTATGGCGGATCAGACCTTGCTCGGATTTATCGCGTTATCCGACATCGTTCGCGGCAGCTCACGCCCGGCTGTTGATGCATTGCGTGCGATGGACATCGAATCCTATATGGTAACGGGTGATAACCAGAGATCTGCCGCCTATGTTGCGAGTCAACTTGGCATCGAGCATGTATTTGCTGAGGTCTTGCCCAATGAAAAGGTATTTAAAGTCGATGAACTACATAAGCTCGGCAAAAAAGTCGCTATGACCGGAGACGGCGTGAATGATGCACCGGCTCTGGCCAAGGCAGATCTTGGTATTGCGATCGGCGCGGGTACAGATGTCGCGATCGAAACAGCGGATGTCATACTGGTAAAAAGCAACCCGAAGGATGTCGTCAATCTGATCAAGTTGTCTCGTGCAACGTATCGCAAAATGGTCCAAAACCTGGTTTGGGCAACTGCATATAATATAATCGCATTACCTTTAGCAGCAGGTGTTCTCTATAACCAAGGAGTTGTGATTACTCCCGCGCTTGGCGCTGTCTTGATGTCGATGAGCACCATAATCGTAGCGATTAATGCAAGATTAATGAAGATAGGATAACCGATTGTGGGGATCTGCATCGGATTGCACATGCATATGTCATGTTTTCTGTTCATAGAGGATTATTGCCGTTCCGATTGCTTCTTCAAAGAAGCACAAATGGCACGTGTCGCATAGAATTTATTAAATTTTCGAAAAAAACCGGTCTGAAGAGGGAAGGGCTTGCCAAGGAATACTTTTACTGCAGTCAGGGTTTTCAAGATAGCAATTAATATGGAATCACTCGAAAAGAGTATTTTGACGGTCTGAAATAAAGCAATGACCGCTATCCAGAAAACGTCTCCGGCACATTCCTTCCGATCAAGAGAGTATGTCTCACTTTCCTTGCAACAAACCCAACCTTTCTCTCGTCTTATTGATAGAGCGTTTTAATTCGGGCGCGAGATTCTTTTCGAGAAGACGGAGGAACCACTTATGAAGATCAATCCCTTGGACGCATACGAGGAAGCGAAGTACCCTTCAGTCAAGGATACGCGTTCGAAAAAGTTGAGCGGCGGCAAGAAGAAAATGAGCGGTGCCACGAAGAGCGGCGCGGCCCTCTTGATGGCATCGCTAACAGCATTGGCGATTTCGAGTTGCGATCCGAAAGACACAAATTCGGGAAGAGAAAAACCTGGAAATGGGGAGGACGCGACAAGCGCCAGAAGCTTCTGGGGATTCGGGAACGGATCAAATGAGCCGACCGAATCTACGGAGGACTACGAATTCCCGTCGCTTGCGGGGGATGTGATGATTACCGAGACCGGGCCTTATACGACGGAAAGCTCTGAAGAACCGGCATTAGCGGGAATTATGATTGCTCCGACAACTGCCGAAGACGACGAGGATCCGGTTCTCGCCGGTGAAATCATGATTATGGATTAGCGGAGCGCACCGTATGAATTTGACTTTACACGTTACGGATCAATGCAATATGAATTGCTCGTACTGCACGCAGGAGCGTTCCATGCGGCAGATGTCCTTGCCCACGGCTCTTGCGGCGGTTGACTTGTCGGTTCGACTGAAGGGCGACCGTCTGATTCCGTCCGGGTGCATGCATACGGGGCTTTCTTTTTACGGCGGCGAGCCGCTTCTGAATAGAGATCTCATCGAGCGCACGGTGGAATACTGCGAGGGGATTCGAGCCGAGAGCGGAGCGGATTTCAAGTATGTCATGGTGAGCAACGGCACACTCCTCGATGAGGCCTTT
Organism: uncultured Oscillospiraceae bacterium; assembly: GCA_964349735.1. GTDB lineage: Bacteria > Bacillota > Clostridia > Saccharofermentanales > Saccharofermentanaceae > JAAYCT01. The sequence goes on from CAYGIB010000202.1 coordinate 3,633, forward strand.
CTCGAGTTCGCCGTCCGTCATAACATGGAAGTCGGACTCTCGCATGACGGGCTCATGCACGAAAAGTCGCGAAGAATGAGCGATGGTTCGTCATCGTTTGAGCGTCTGGAGGATAAAATTGCGCTCCTCCTTTCATACCTGCCCCAAAGCACCGCAATGTGCACGATCCACCCGCTTTATGTGGGCCGGCTGGCCGAGTCGGTCGAGTGGCTTTTCGAAAAGGGGTTTCGGGAGATTCAGACGGTTCCCGCCGTCGGCGAGAAGACGGAGTGGACGGCGGAGACTTTGGATGAACTGGATGAGCAGTATCGGCGACTTACGGATTTGTACGTTCAATGGACGGCGGCGGGGTACCATTTCTCGCTGCCGGTTTTCGATATTAAAATCAAGTCTCATATCAAGGACGGGATGGGCATGAATCAGACGTGCCGGTTCGGCCAGAAGCAGCTTTCCATTGCAC
>CAYGIB010000203.1:0-4089 GCA_964349735.1 uncultured Oscillospiraceae bacterium
TCGTAATAGCATATCAATTGACTCGGAACTACGTTCGAAAATCCCAGAAAGCTTCGATTGTCAGCGACGACGGGCGCAAGCAGCTTCATATCGGTCAGGCCGTATTGAAGGGAACGGGCATACCATTCCTCAACGCTTCCGGCCCGGAAAGCCATGTTTTTGGGAAGATGATACGTGAGCATGCTAAATTCAATTTTTTTCTCATAGGGACCGGGTGTGTAGGAAATCGGTCTTTCGGTCCGAAGTGCGGACTTTGCCGCGACTGCTATGGAACAAATCTGATATAGCTCACCGTTCACTTCAATTTCCTCCCGTTCATCACGCTCCGTATCGAAAATGAACATGATACCGACATTCTATTAAAACTCTGTTCTCAGCGAATCCCTTTGCCGTCCCCGCCCAACCCGTAACGCAGAGTCCGATAAACCGTAGTAATTATTTCGATTGTCGTAAAGAAGATAAAGATCGATAGTATAATATCGGAAGCGCGTGAGATATCGAAATAATTGCCCCATTGCCGCGCATAAAAGTGTGAACGTAAGTCATCCTGTAAATTCGGATTCCACAGAGGCAATACCTTGAAGATAATCACACTGAATACAATCTGAATACTGCCGGCAATAATTTTACTGAACATGACTTTGAGATTATATCGACCTACCACCAGCCGGAGTATCTCATCCGCAAGCCCGACGAAGAGGCTGACGAGCAGAAATGGAAGAATGGTGTTCCATTTGTCCAGATTGAAAAGCGGGATCATTTGTACTCCGTTTGCATCTATGCTGTATATGCCGAGGTAATTCGGTGCGAAAATGATAGACACAGCGAAAAATATAATCGCAACGATATTCCCAATGCTCTCGCCTCGTTTGATGATTGCGTTTTTCTGCGGTACGGGCGTGAGACACTTTGGGCTCCAACCCGTCTTGCTTCCGGCAGAAGTATCGTCTGAGTCGTTTACGGACGATTTCTTTTCGCTCATGGAATCGAGGTCGACCTTCTGCCGTTCCAGCATCGCAAACACGAAAGTGACGATTCCGAACACACCGAATACTGCACTGAAGGCATTACCGATTGCACGTGCAAACCCCTTGGATATCGCCAAAATAAAAGCTCCGAAGTCTAGCTCTCCGCTCCAAAGCAAGCGGTCAACCATCCCCGCTGTCAGCGAGATGATAAAAATGACAATGATAGAGCACAGCAGAGCAATCTTCATTACCATGAGGTACGTATCATAATACGCCGGTCCGATCAGATGCCTCGAATCATCCATATATTTCTTAGCAAATTCGGCCGGGTCTTCGAGCTTAATGAGAGCCGCCTCTACGGAGCCCTCGCCTTCCGCCATGTCACCGATTAATTCCTGAAGCTCCAGGCTGACTTCGTCACGCTGCCCCTTCGGTACGCGACGAACCACTTGGTATATATACCGTTCCATCAGTTCTTTTTCGTTGTCGTTCATAATAAATCCCCCTCCGGATATCTCGTTGATTTTCGAAAAATACGAACCGCTCTACTGATCCGATCAATCATTGCCCTTCTCCATCCGATAACTTTTCCATCGCCTGCGTCATCCGATTCCACTCATTCAGCAGTTCTGAATAGATTCTCGTACCGTATAGAGTTCTCTTATAATATTTTCTTGGTTTCGGCCCGCCGGTTTCCCACTCGCTTTCCAGAAGCCCCTGACTCTCCAGTCGGCGCAGGAGCGGATACAGAGTATTCGGGTCGATGGCGATGCCCTTGTCCATAAGGCTTTGAACCAACGCATATCCATACTTCGGTTCCTTCATCTGGCTGAGGACACTTAAGACAAGCGTTCCCCTCCGAAGCTCCAGTTGCAGGCTCTCGAGTAATTCTTTATCTCCGCCCAATTTCATCACCTCCTGAATGCAATATACAGTATGGCGCACACTATTGTCAATATAGAATTATTTGGTTATAGAGATTTTTTGGAGGGATCTACGCTCGGCAACAATTTGTTTTAGAAGGTTCTACCGTAGTGGCGATTCATTAATCTACCGGCTGCTCAGCAAAATAGTTTTCTACCGCATATCTGAAACTTTCCATCATCCATGTTTTTGCTTCGATGGCCGGAGACGATTGCTTCGAGATGATGTCAAATGCGTGATAACATCCGTCAAAAACCTTGTATGTAACCGGGACACCGGCAGCCTTCAGCCGTTCCATATAGTCGACCGTCTCATCGCAAAAGGGTTCTATACTTCCGACAAAGGTAAATGCGGGCGGCAGATCACGGAAATCATTCAGACGAGCCGGAGCCGCATAAGCGGTAACCTCTTCCGTTCCATAAAGCGAGCCCAGATATAGCTTCCACCCGGTCTCATTCGACCGGGTATTCCATACCGGAGCGTCATTATCGCGCGACGACTTAGTCATCATACGATCATCGAGCATCGGATAAATCGGCATTTGAAACGCAATAGATACTTCTCCTTTGTCTCTTGCATAGATCGTCAGTGCGGCGGCCAGTCCGCCGCCCGCACTGTTCCCTCCGACCATGAGCTGGTCTTTGCAAACCCCCAGCGAAGATGCATGATCTCTGAGCCACAGGAGCGCCGCGTAGCAGTCTTCCAGCGCCGCCGGATAGGGGTTGTCGACGGATAGACAATAATCCGGCGAGACAATCACACATCCGCTTTGCTCGATGAAATCTCGAAAAGTGCCTTCATCCACTTCCGGAATACCGAGTCCGTATCCGCCTCCATGCATCCACAAAATACCGGGAGCATTTACAACCGGCTCCGGCGGCCGATATACGCACAGTCGTAATTTCGAATCGACCGGCTGACTGCCGTCCCGTGAAATCCATATCTGCTCATAGCGGATGTCATTGCCGGATTTTCCTTTCAAAAGCCTTAATAAGCGGTTCCCTTTACGGAATGTTGAAGGTCGAAAATACGGAAGAAAATGGCGAATCCATTTTCCGGATTTCCTTAATTCGGGGTGAATCATTTCATCTTCAATCTTGAATATCAAAAAACTTCTCCCTGTAATCCGACACAAAATACCGTTTCCTTTTTGAATGACGGTGTGGCCTTCTTTTTCGAGACGAAGCTTATGCTGTTCAATTCCACCGGGGAATTTCTCATTCAGTTCACCGTCTTTTTTCAGTGTTCACCAATAAGGCGTCGGGTCTGCGCCGCGCTCGTCCGATGCTTTTGCGACGAGATTGATGAAGATTCCTGCCGTCAGCGGGCACGTATTGTCGGCGCAGTGCTTCTTAGCCAAGTGACCGCGAATCGAATCAGCTGGTTCGTTCAGTTCCACAGCACCATATTAGCTAAACAGCAGTTGATTATCAACGCAGGAAGTCATTCTCGAAAAACGGATATCAGGAAGCATGCAAAGGGCGGCCCTGTAAAGGGTCGCCCTCTTTTGTTTTTTCGCTCCATACCTGCTACATATACTTCTTAATACTCCAACCAATACGTGTATGTGAAGATACTGTCATCTCCGATCCAATAATCAATCGAATCATCCTCCAACACGTACGGGCTCGGGCTGATTGAAAAACTTATAATTGAACTCACTTCGTCTGAATTCTTCATGGTAATCATCGAAAGGAATCCATTTACATCCAACTGATCCCCATCCAATCGAAAGGTGAAGATTTGATTAAACTTATCTGGTTCATTGGTTGAGAAGAGCAACTCAACATCAACAAACCAATATTCTTCCGCATCTTCCGCATACGGATTTCTTGGACTCCAATCTTCGCTTCTCCGGTATGGATTTCCGATGGAATAAGACTCGACTGTCATGCCTCGGGCTGAAAGATTTTTCATCTCCGTGATATATTTCTCCTTGACCATCTCGGTGTACCGCTCAATTCCAAGCGCGAGATAAGAATTTATCGTCTCCTTGCTCGCTTCAATTTTCTTGTTATTATCATAAATATAGATTTCGAAAATCGCTTCCGGGATATAGTCTGAATAGATCCAGTCGATTTCGGACAGCCGTCCATTCTTTGTCGAGCGATAGTAAATACTACCGTCCGGTGCAAAATATTGAACATAGGTATTCGGACCGTCCGGCGCAGCGCTTAAGAGATCAATGGTAATAATC
>CAYGIB010000204.1:0-4085 GCA_964349735.1 uncultured Oscillospiraceae bacterium
GCTGCGTGAACGGCGCAACGAGAAGAATTTTCTTCATGTGGGTCTCCCTTGTCGTGGAGCGGCTGAACGACTCTAAACTGAAATGGCTCTCTCTTGCGGAGCAATCGAGCTATTTACAAATTCCAAAGATGATAAACCGAGTGGCACCCGATCTGCTTGCATCCGCATTTGTGATAGAAATTAACGGCGCCGGTATTGCGCGCTTGCGTACCGACACGAAGGGTATCACAGCCGCGATCAAGCGCATCCTTCTCGACCGCCCGGAACAGCGCGGAACCGACGCCGGCCTGTCGGACGATTCCGGAAACCGAAATCAGCTCAATCGTACAGATCTTATCGGAACAGGAGTAAAGGAGATATCCGGTCACCGCTCCGCTCTCGTTTCCGGCGACCGCAAAAAACTTGTCCTCTTTCCCGAAGGCGTTACTGAGCCATTCCCGGTAGACCCGGTCGCCGCCTCTTTTTTTAAGCTCCGGGTCGGAAATAAACTTTGAGTGCTCGAAAATCGCCATGTTAAGAATCTGTTCGTCCCGCTCCATCGCCGGATAGAATTGAACGGACGAGGCATGCCCGACCTCCGACATGCGTTCTGACATACCTTCCGACACACCTTCTGACACGGTGTCCGACTCAAGCTTCTTTTCGAACTGAACGTTGACGTCGGCAAGAAAAGCCTGGGTCACCGTTCCGATGCGCCGGGCGTTGGACGGCTCCGAGTTGCGGTTCTCAATCGACACGAACTCAAACCGGGACACCTCAGGAAGAAGTGTCGCCCACTCCGGTTCCGAAAGTGGCGCAAAAATTACCGCCTTTGCACAGGAAACACCGAAGAACTTTGTATCCCAGTCCAATTCTTTAAAGGAATACGGCGAACGCTCAACCTCATCACTCATTTACGTTATTTCCTTTTCCCTGTTCCGTCTCTCCCGGGGTCTGAGACGACGCGGCCTCCGCAGAAGCCGGCGCAACGTAAACATTCTCGTGCTTGAGAACGGTCGCAAACGTCTTACATATTATCTTAACATCCATCCCGATCGACATGTGGTCAATATACTCGATATCCTTGATTATTCTTTCCTTCCAGGGCATCGCGTTTCGAAAATACGCCTGACTGTAGCCGGTCACTCCCGGACGCACCTCCAGCTTTCTTTCTTCATTTCCAACGTACATCGCCCGATGTTCCGGTAAATCCGGCCGGGGCCCGACGACGCTCATGTCGCCTTTTAAGACATTCAGAAGCTGCGGAGTCTCGTCGATGCTGGTCTTGCGAATGAAGCGGCCGATGCGGGTGAGACGATCATCCTCCTGCGCGTTATACGTCGACCCGTCCGCATTCCGGATGTCCGGTGCGTTCACTTTCATAGAGCGAAATTTATACATCTTGAAAATTTTTCCGTTCCTGCCGAGCCGGGGCGCGTTATAAAAGACGGAGCCCCTGTCCTGCCAGAAAATCAGGGCTCCGATTGTCAGGAGCAGAAGAAGCCAGAAAGGAAGCGCAATCAACGCAAAAATGATGTCCAGGAGTCTTTTAACATACTTCTTGTACATCGCGCCGTTACGTCAGGTTTCCGGCGGCGATCGCGTCTTTATACGGCGCCAGAACGGCCGTAAACGTCTCAATCACGTAATCGACGTCATCGTCGCTCAGCAATGTGTGCATCGGCAAAGTAATCTCACCGGCGAACATGCGGTAGGCGTTCGGGTAATCCTTCATATGAAATCCCAGATGCTTATATGCGGTAAACATCGGCAGCGGCTTGAAATGCACGTTTACAGCCACTCCCGCCGCCGCCATCTGCGTTATCATATCGTTACGAATCGATTCGTTGATTCCCGGAACCCAGACCATATACAAATGCGCGTTGGTCTTGAAATCTACTCCGCGATGCTCCAGCCGACGGATGCCCAGAGGTAATAACGCCTCGTCATATCTCCGGTAAATCTCGTCGCGTCTCTTCAGAAGGCCCTCGAATCGACTTAGTTGCGCCATACCCAGCGCAGCTGTGAGATCGGTCATATTGCATTTATAGCCGGGAAACGCGATATCGTACTCCCATGAGCCCTTGAGTAATTTCTCGCTGGCGTCCTTGGTCTGGCCGTGGAGGCTATACAGCATGAACTCCTTATACATCCGACTATCGGAAAAACCAATGTCATTTCTCCACACCACCGCGCCACCCTCCGCCGTGGTCAGGTTCTTCACCGCATGGAAAGAAAAGCATGTGATGTCGGCGATTCTTCCGCACATCCGGCCCTTCCGGGTCGAGCCGAAGGCATGCGCCGCATCTTCAACCACGCAAATGCGCCCGAGCTTCGCCTGTAAACTGCCCTTCGCGCGAAAAAGACCCCTCTTCTCCTCGATAACCCGGTAAATCCCGTCGTAATCACACATTTTCCCGCCGATATCGACCGGAATGATTGCCTTGGTCTTCTCGGTAATCAGGCTGCCCAGATGCTCGTAATCGAGCTCGTAGGTACCCATCTTCGTATCCGAAAGAACGATGGTCGCGCCCACATGATCGATAACGGCGGCGGACGCCGTGTAGGTATACGCACTCGTGATGACCTCATCGCCCGGTCCGACCCCCAAGATGCGCAATACCAGCTCCATCGCGGAGGTCGCGGATGAGAGGCATACTGCCTTATTCACGCCAATATAGTCGGCGATTTGCGCTTCGAACGCCTTGGTCCGGGGTCCTGTGGTAATCCATCCGGACCTTAATGCCTTAACGACCTCTTCAATTTCCAGTTCAGACATGTCCGGAGGTGAAAATGATATCTCTCGTCTCTTCATGAAGAAGATCCTTCTCTTTCGCTGTTGCCATATGATTCTTCGTCCCGCTTTGCCTTGATTCGGCCGGTTGCGCGGGTAAGAAGAGGGGTACGATCGGAGCGATTGAAAAGGCTCGCACAAGACCTATTCATCAACAATTTATGATACACGAAAAGTCGTGTCGCTACAATAGAGTAGGTAATTACTAAAACAGCGAAAAACCGGATGCCCGCCCTTCATTTTTCGGCATCTTCCCTAAAAAACCGCACATTTACAGTCAGATTTTCGAATTGTATTTACTGAATCTCGCCAGGAAGATAAATTGACTTTAATCGTGCTTTCTGCCACTTAAATGGTCCCCTTGAACCACTCCAGATATTCGGTAAGTCCCGCTTCGAGCCCGACCGATGTCTTGAATCCGAGCTCACGGAATACCTTGGATGTGTCGGCCTTGCAGTGACGAACATCCGCGGGCCGCTGCGGCGCATAGACGATGCCATGATCGATGCCGGAAAGCTCCTGCATCATCGAAGCGAGCCGGTTGATCGTAATGCTCTCGCCGCTTCCCAGATTATAGACGCCCGTGCCGACTTCGGAGGTGGCCGCAAGGTAGTTGGCCATCGCGACATCTTTCACATTCACGAAGTCGCGTGTCTGCTCACCGTCGCCGTACATGGTGATCGGCTCGCCGGAATAAAGCCTTTTGGCAAAAATCGGGATCACGTTACCATACAGATCAAACCGTTGATTTACACCGTAGATATTGAAGTACCGCAGGCACACACCCGTGATATCGTAGATGCCGGAATACGCCAGAATCATTTTCTCGGCGGCCAGCTTACTGACCCCGTACGGCGAGTCCGCATTAAGCGGATGATTCTCCGCAATCGACGGCGTCTCCAGCTCCCCGAAAATCGCCGCAGATGATGAATACACAATTCTCTTCACGCCGTGCCTTCGCATACCCTCCAGAATATTTACCGCCCCGAGCACATTCGTGCTCGCGTCGAGAATCGGATTATCAATCGATTTCTGCCTTCCTACGCAGGCTGCCAGATGGAACACCACATCGACCCCTTCGCATGACCTATACGTGACCTGCGCGTCGGTAATATCTCCCTCGATAAAGTCGACGTCCAGTCCATCCAGATTGATCTTGTACCCGGACGAGAGGTTATCGATGACCCGCACCTTCCATCCCTTATCCAAAAGAAACCGCACCACGTTCGATCCGATGAATCCGGCACCGCCGGTGAACAGGGCTTTGTTAATCATTTTTTGTTCCTGCCTTTCAAATAATTTTGTATATGTT
>CAYGIB010000205.1:0-4066 GCA_964349735.1 uncultured Oscillospiraceae bacterium
TTATTGTATTTATTGCGCACAACTGATAAAATAAGTGTACGGATTCCCGTTAATCGGGACCAGAGAAAGGGTTCAATATGAACTTAACCTCGTCACTTGTCGATGAGATCATCGGCACCACGGGACTTCGTAATATTGAGTCTGCCCACTTCGCCGGAAGGCATAACGATTTTTTTGTTTACGTGGAGGTTCAGACTCATCTTTCCCGTGCAATGATGCGCATACGAGTTTCCGGTTTGGATGATCGTACTCGAACCGCTCTGGAAGAGAAGATGGCCGCCAATTTTTCGCGGTTGAATTATAGCATCCTGTATGAGGGGAACGAGATCCTGTTTATTATTCCGGCCAACACCGACTGGATTCAACGCATTCGGACGATGATGGATCTAGTCACCGCGTTTCTTTCCGAAAGTGGCGTCTGTGCCGATTCACAGGCCGAAAGAATCGCAATCGAGCATATTCCGGATTCGATTCCTCATATCGAATACGAGACGGCAAGGCCGAGTATCGGATTGGGTGTTCTGGGATCTTTCCTCGGTTCAGTGCCCGGAGTAATCGGTTGGTTTATCACATCCATTGTCAGTAACGACGGTTTTATGGTACAGACGCCTGAGGTTCAGAATTATCTGTCCGCCCGGTTTCTCTTAGCCATCATCATTACCTGCGGTTCATACTGGGGCTTTCTATTGCTTTCGGGGGCTTCGAGAAAGGTCTCGGCGATGGTTTCGGCTCCGATTACCATTTTGATGATTTACATCGTGAATCGCTTTTCGTATGCCTTTCTCTTTTTCACGGCAATATCGAATTTGACGGTCGACAGAGCTTTTCTGCGGACCTACGAATACCTGTACTCCTATGATTTGGTCAACTATTATCTGGGCACTCTGTTTCTCGGATACCTTCTTTCAGCGCTCACGTATTTGTTCTTATACAAGACAAGAGAAACATTCTGGAGAAAGCAGCAGCGGTAGAATCGCCAAGCCCAACGCTCTTCGGATTTCTGCCCGAATATCATGAAAACGGGCTGTTGCCGGTGATTTCTCAATGAAGTGCGCCTCCAAATGCCGGACTTTTCGTCCAATCATTGGGGTGCACTTCTCAATCCCTTTGCAACGGCCCGTTATGAATGCGTGATTCTTTTTTCTTACCCGGATGTCAGAGCGTCGATAGCTTCGTGTACGATCCTTTCAAATTGGGGTACAGCTCACGATATAAAGCATAGTACTTTGCATACTCCTCGTTCGCACGCTTACCGGGAGCGTTGGTGCTCCGCGTATGAATCGCGACGTTACAAGCCTCGCGGACATCCGAATACACTCCGGTTCCGGCACCGGCCAGAAGTGCGACACCCAGAGCGGGTCCCTGTGCGGAATCCGTCGTCTCCACATCGCAACCGTACACATCGGCAAGCATTTGACGCCAGAACGGACCCGATCCGCCACCGCACGCCCGCATGATATTGACGGAAATATCCATGCCGTTAATCACTTCCAGGCAATCTTTGAGTGAAAAAGAGACACCCTCCATAATCGCTCGAATCATATCTTTCTTACCGTGCACTCCGGATAGGCCGAAGAACACACCTCGGGCAAACGGATCCAGATGGGGCGTCCTTTCTCCCATCAAGTACGGTAGGAACAGGAGCCGGTTCGATCCGATCGGAACCTTCTCGGCCATCTGATCCATCAGGAAATATGGGCTGACCCCCATGAGCTCCGCCGTCGAAATCACCTCTTGAAGAAAACCGTCACGAAACCACTTAAGCGAAAGTCCCGCTCCCTGAGTGACTCCCATCACGTGCCACTGACCGGGAACCGCGCAACAGAAGGTATGCACTCTGCCCTTCGGATCGATATGCATTTCGGATGTATGCGCATAAACAACACCCGAGCTGCCGATGGTGGTGAATGACTGTCCGTCCGACACAACACCGGTTCCGACCGCAGCCGCAGCATTGTCACCGGCACCGCCGACGACAGGTGTTCCGGCTCTCAAGCCCGTCAAACGAGCCGCAGTATCCGATACGCCTCCGGTAATTTCCGGCGATTCATAAACGGTCGCCAACAAGGACCGGTCGATGGAAAGTTTCTCCAGGACCTCCGATGACCAGGCGCGTTTGCCGATATCGAGAAGTTGCATCCCTGAAGCATCCGAGACCTCCGTGGCGCGCTCGCCGGTCAGACGGAAACGAATGTAATCCTTCGGAAGGAGAATGCTCCGACATTTCTCGTAATTTTCCGGTTCGTGCTTTCGCACCCAGAGAATCTTCGAGGCGGTAAAGCCTGTGAGTGCCGGGTTCGCAGTAATCTCAATCAGCCGCTTTGCGCCGACCAGGCGAGTGATGGTTTCACACTCCTCGGCGGTTCTCTGATCGCACCAGATAATGGACGGACGTATAACTCGATCGGAATCGTCGAGCATGACCAATCCATGCATCTGCCCGGAAAGTCCGATTCCTCGGATGTCCCCCGCATTCACACCGGACTCGGCCAGAACTTTCTGCACGGTACCGACAACGGCGTTCCACCAGTCCTCAGGATCCTGCTCGGCCCAGCCGTTATTCGGTTGGGCCATCGAATATTCAATGGTTGCCTGAGCTATAGTTTTTCCGGTCTCATCGAAAATTACCGTCTTGGTTCCCGATGTTCCGATATCGATTCCAATCAAGAAAGCCATGCTTAATCCCTCCGTAAATGAACCTGATCAGCCTCCGAACAGGACGTCGTTGATGACACTCTCAAGGTACTCCTGACGGCCGCTTTTGGCTACTACGTCACCCTTCGCCAAGGCATACTGCTCAAGCTGGGCCATGCTGGCCTTGCCGGATATGATCTGAGCTCCGATTCCGGACTGATAGCTCGAATAGCGATCCGTAACGAACTGGTCGAGTCTTCCGTCCTCGATGAGCTTATAGGCCATCTTGAGTCCGAGCGCGAAGCAATCCATTCCGGATATATAGCTGTAGAAAACATCTTCGGGGGTATTCGATGCACGGCGGGCCTTCGCGTCAAAGTTTAAGCCGCCCTTTGTAAATCCTCCGGCCTTAATGATCTCATACATCGCCATTGTGCTCTCGTATACATCGGTCGGAAATTGGTCGGTATCCCATCCGAGCAGTAAATCGCCCCGATTGGCGTCGACCGAGCCGAACATATCGTTAATTGCAGCAACTCTCAGCTCATGCTGGAAGGTGTGCATCGCCAATGTGGCGTGGTTGGCCTCGACGTTCATCTTGAAGTCCTTGTCCAGTCCGAACTTGCGGAGGAAGGAAACGACTGTCGCGACGTCAAAATCATATTGGTGCTTCATCGGCTCCTTCGGCTTCGGCTCGATGTAAAAATCTCCCGTGAAGCCGATGCTTCTTCCGTAATCAACTGCCATTCTCATCAGTCTGGCCATGTTCTCCTGCTCGAAGCCCATGTCTGTGTTGAGGAGCGTTTCATACCCTTCGCGGCCGCCCCAGAATACATACCCTTCACCGCCCAAACGAACAGTGATTTCAAGCGCCTTCTTGACCTGAGCGGCCGCAAAAGCAAACACATCTGCGTCGCTGGAAGTGCCGGCGCCGTTCATAAAGCGCTTGTTGCTGAAAAGATTCGCGGTTCCCCACAGGAGCTTCTTGTTGTACTTTTTCATCAGTTCTTCAAGGAGATCTGCTATGACGTCAAGGCGCTCGTTGGTCTCGGCCAATGTATCGGCTTCGGGAGCGATGTCGCGGTCATGGAAGCAATAAAAATCGATATCCAGTTTATCCAGCAGCTCAAAGGAGGCTCTCGCCTTGTTTTTGGCACTCTCCATATCATCATCGGAGCCGTATTTCTTATCGATCGTGCCCTTACCGAACATGTCGGATCCCTCGGCAACCATTGTATGCCAATATGACATGGCAAATCTCAGATGATCTTTCATGGTCTTGCCGGCGATTACCTCGTCCGGATTGTAAAAACGGAAAGACAAAGGATTCTTGCTTTTGTTACCCTCGTAACGAATTTTCGGAATGGTCGGATAAAAATCGGTCATAATGTTCCTTCCTTTCTTATGGCCTGCGGCCGGTCAAATAAACCCT
>CAYGIB010000206.1:0-4046 GCA_964349735.1 uncultured Oscillospiraceae bacterium
CTCCTTACCGGTCGATATGATCAGCCAGGATAAACTTCGCAATGAGCTTATCATAACCAAGCTGAATCATGCGCACCAAGAAGAAAATCAAAGCGGGGATAATCAACGCCAGAATAATCACCACCAGGAAAACGAAAACGACATATACGCCCCCGCTTATAACACCGAGCACCGTCGCGAACGTGCCGGCTGATTCCTCATATTGCTGGGTACTCTCTGCTAATGTTTTGTTCAGGTAGTCAATCAGTGTGTCCTTGATTTCTCCGGACGGCAACGTGATCATCGGCCTTACCCAGGAAACCAGAAGCAGGGTCAGAAGCACTTGTTTAACGGTCTGCACCAATAGAATCATAATCTTGACCCAGATGGGAAAGCGGTAATAGCGAAAACAGATAAACGGGCACCCGAAAAAGAGAATCAGGTAGAAGACAAACTTTACCGTAAAGTCTCCCTGAATCAGGTTCGAAAAATTGCCCGTGAAATAATTGAGCAGAATAACCGCATTCACCAACACGCTATAAAGCGCAAGAGAACTGACATGTCTTCTGTTTTCAAAGTCGGTGTCGCTCCACTGTACTCCCAGCAGAAACCCTTCCAGATAATCCACGCATCAAACCTCCCGGTCGGTAATCATTACTTATTGTAACAGAAAAAACCGAAGCTGAAAACACGCGAGAATTCAGCGTCCCGTTTTCCTTTCCGGCGGCGCCTCATCGAAGTCGAAAAGGAACCCGAATCGCACATTCGATCAAATCGCGAAATTCTCGCCACCGCTCCGGATAGCTTCGCGATCCGGTGGTGCGAAATACCGTTCCGTCGCGAAAAGTCACCGTAACCGCCCACTGCTCCGGATAAAATCCCGGCGCGGACGACTCGGCGCTCATCGGCTCCGGGTATTGCTGCATCCACGAAAGCAGCCCGGTGTTTTCAAGACGACCGTTGATTCCATCCATGCATTCGGGTGTCAGAGAACGCAGAAAATTGTTGTTCCACTGCAGGCTGTCATTCCACGCAACCAGCCTTCGGTCCAGATAAATGTTCGCGCGAAGACATGCTTTCCGATATCCGGAAATTTCGGCTTCAATTCGAACAATGTCTCCATAACCGCTCATATAGTCTGCTTTCTCTCTGTCGTAAACAGCTCCAGCCGATTGCTTCACCGTACCCCGACTACTTGATTTTAACTCCAAAAACGGAGCCGGAACGGGATCCGATGATGATGATGTCGCCGACGACAATCGGTGAAGATTCCATATTCAGGCCGGTCTTGACCTCGTTACTTGTACCCTTGTTGCGAATCGTTTGAAGATAGGTTATACGTTCACCGGTTTGACCGTTCACGAGGTGAATCTGACCGCCGCTGTCACACATGACGATGTATGCGTTTCCTTCCGCGTCATAGCAATCGACCGGCGAGCTCCACGAATATAGATTCATCTCATACGCCCATACCTGTTCACCGGTCAATTTGTTATATGCGACTAATCGGTTCCCGCTGTATAAGCCCTTGGTCATGCAGTACGAAAATATCACCAGATCCGAGATGGACTTCTTGCCGACAATCGGAGTTCCGAGCATGCCGCCGTTGATATCATCACCGGACGTCGCACCGTTGTGCGTCCAGCATGACTGCGACGTCTGCCAGACCTCTTCCCCGGTCATCGCGTCAATTTTGTATGTGTACGAGGCTCCCATGTAATCAGCCTCGCTCTTCTGCCAGTCGACCTCCGTGCCGACGTAGAGATACACTCTGCCGTTCTCCTCCTCGAGTACCGGAGTAACGTCGGAGTCGTCGTCGAGCTGCTTGGCCCAAACCATTTGCAATGTATTCAAATCAACGCAGTACAAATTACCGGAGTTGTCCGCAAAAAAACCGTAGTGGTCGTACACGGACATGGAGCTCTCCACGCCGATGGATCCGCCCGAAATGCCGTTCAGGAGGTACCGGTACGCAATCGTTTCGGGGTTAACAGACAACAGTCCCGACTGCTTATCGTAAAAAGCATTAAGCTTCAAGGTGTAAATCAGTCCGTTCTCGCTCGGGTAAATTAACGTGTCCGATGCGGCGTTGACAATCGGAGACGAGTCGCAGGCCCCCCAGTTCGTGCGGTGCGCGCGGGAATCCTTCCCGGTCTGGAAATGCAGGAGCGATCCGTCAATCAAACTATAGATTCGGAATCCGAATTTCCCGTCGGCACCGTTGTTGTCGCCCTGTCCGACGTAGAGAATCGGGTATCCGCGCGGATCGACCGCAGGCGTGCCTTTAATCGTCGCGCCGACTTTGATCGGATCGCGTGTCGGCGTTCCGTCGTCTAAGTCGAAGAAGTAAACCTTGCCATCCATCGCGGCCTGAATAATCTCGGTTAATCCCTGCTTGATGCGCTTTTCGGGATACATATTCATCTTCTGCTGTACGTCCCATTCCCATTGAATGGCAAGCGGCTGACCGGTCCAACCGGTCCCGGTCCACGAAAAGGACCATGCCGAAGACGGCATGGATCCGATATTTCGATACTCCCACACTTGCTCAAGTACACCGGATTCAACGGTCACCGTTCCCCAGGAAGCGCTGTTGCGAAAATTATTGCCGCGGAACGTCAGGATGCCGGGCACGGTCTGATAGTGGAGCGGATCGGTAAACAGAATCTTCGGGTCTCTATTAAACTGCGACATCTTCGTGTCGCCATTATAAATATCCTGACTGAGGCCTCGGGTGGAAAGAGACACATCAGACACCGGCTGACCGATTGTGACGTTCATTTTTGCAGTAGCCGGGAAAAGCACCTCATTCTGATACGGCTGACGATTCGCCTGAGGTGTCGGCGTCGGCGTCGCGATGACGATGCCGCTCGTTAACTCGGAATTGTCCGACGATAGAGGCGGTGTTGATGACGAAAGGGATACCTTGGTCTCATCGGGATTCTTCTTAAATAAGCTTACCAGTAACAGAACGACAACAGCGACCACCAAAACCGCAGTCAGGCCGACCATAAAACGTAAGCCGTTATCCGGTTTTCTCCTGCGCGGACGATGAAACTGATTATCATACCGGACATACTGTGATTGTCTCATTTTTCTGCCTCCGGTTCATTCAAGCATACCGAACATATACTAACACATGAGCGAAATAATCTCCAGATTGATTCCGCACCGGCTCTATCCGCAAACAGGTTTTCCGGCCTGAAACACCTTGCCTTCTTTATTCTTTCAGACCGAATTTCATTCCCTGTTTTTTGAATACCTCTTTTTTGAAAAGAGGGTTGTAGATCAGATAGGTAAGGAACCGATAGGGGGTACGCAGATTTGTGCGGGGCTCCAGAGCTCTCCGAATAATGGAGGACCAGCTGTTGAAGCGCCGTCTGCAATCAAATGAAACCGCTGTAAGTTCATCCGCTGTCATGTTTTTCGGCACGATACTTGAATAGTTAAATCGATAATTCTCATTCAGCCACCACTTCTTATCATAAAGAAGCCGTCCTTCTTCCTCCATTTTTCGATACAGAGGGGTGTTCGGATACGGCATGAGAATATTGAATGCGGCGAAGGTGAATTTGTTTCGAATCGCAAAGTCACAGGTCGCTCTTATGGATTCCGGGGTATCCCCGTCGTGTCCGACCGTAAAGGCGGCCCATGTCTGGAGACCCCATTTCCGAAGCTGTTCGATTTCAGATTTATACATCTGATTTGCGCCGGCTCTGTTGGCGTTCTTATTGATTTCATCGATACATTCCGCCGATATCGACTCAAACCCGATGACCAGGCCAAGACAACCGCTCTTTACCATCAGCCGCATCAGCTCCGGGTCACTGAGCATATCCAGACCGCCCTGACTTACCCAGCGAATCCGAAGCGGAATCAATGCACGGAAAAGCTCCTTTGCTTTCTCATGGTTGCATGTAATATTATCGTCGACAAAGAAGAGCAGTTTCCTTTTCTGCGACTTGATTTCGGCGACAACATCATCCACGGGTCTACAATAATGATGCGCGTTAAAATAGACCGATGAGGCGCAGAAACTGCATTTATTGCTGCATCCTCTTGAAAAC
>CAYGIB010000207.1:0-4028 GCA_964349735.1 uncultured Oscillospiraceae bacterium
CGTGAATATGGCCGAAAGCATGACCGGATACGGCAGAGCGGAAGGTGTTGCGCAGTCAATACGCTTTCTCATCGAGATTAAGACAGTAAACAACCGGTTTTGTGACGTCCAGATCCGTATGCCCCGAGTCCTGTTGTCTCTTGAGCCACATCTGAAGGAGCGCATCTCCAATCGTCTTTTGCGCGGCAAAGCCGATGTTTTCATATCAACCGAAGAGACGGAATCCGCCGGCACGGCGGTCAAACTGGACCAAGCCCTTGCCCGCGCCTATTCCGAGGCGATTTCGGAGATTGCCGAGGTAACCGGACGACCGGACGACGCAGGAGCCTCCTTTATTTCACGCATGCCCGAGGTGCTCGTGACGGACACCGTCGAGAGTGATCCCGAAGCGTTGCGGGACGAGCTGTTTATCATTCTCGATAAAGCGTTGGACAGTATTGTTTCCATGCGTCGTATCGAGGGCGACAAGCTCACAACCGACTTGATCACGAAGACGGCCGCGCTCGAAGAGATGCTCGCGGACGTCGGTCAACGTTCGGCGCTGGTCCCCGCCGAATACAGAGAGAAACTGAAGGCCAGAATCGAAGAGCTTCTTGGCGATAATGCCGGACTTTACTTCGACGAAGGACGTAAGGAAGCCGAGGTGGTGCTTTTTGCGGACCGCTGTTCAATCGACGAAGAGATTACGCGGCTCGGAAGCCACATCGGTCAATTGAACAGTGCACTGCAGACAGACGGAAGCATCGGTAAGCGGCTTGACTTCATTCTTCAGGAGATGAACCGCGAGATTAATACAATCGGTTCCAAGGCCAATGATCTCGTCATCACCAACCGGGTGTTGGATATGAAGACGGAGCTGGAGAAAATCCGCGAGCAGATTCAGAATCTGGTCTAGGGGAATGGAGGGTGTCGTGCCGTTTATTGAAATCGGGTTCGGAAACATCGTGTCTGTCGATCGATTGATTTGCGTCGTATCGCCGGATTCGGCGCCGGTCCGGCGAATCGTACAGGACGCCAGGGACAGAGGTTCACTCATTGACGCATCTTCCGGCAAAAAGAGCAAGGCCGTACTGGTCATGGACAGCGACCATATCATCCTTTCTTCGATGCCGGCCGGGGAAATTCGCCGGCAGCTCGGACAGTCCGAGAGAGAAATCGAGACGGAGGAACAGCCATGATCGAAACGGACGCGCAGGATATGCCGGTGCGAAAGGGTCTTCTTGTTTCCGTGTCCGGACCTTCCGGAGTCGGAAAAGGAACCATTATCGATCGCGTCCGCGAGAGGATCCCGGATATTGCCCACTCGGTCTCAGTAACCTCCAGAGCCTGCCGCGAGGGAGAAGCCGAAGGTGTCCAGTACTTTTTTCGTTCCAAGGAGGAATTCCAGCGCATGATGGCGTGCGGAGAAATATTGGAGTACGACATTTACCTCAAGAATTACTATGGAACTCCAATTGAACCGCTACTGGAGCTCATTTGTGCCGGAAGAGATGTACTATTTGACTTAACGGTCAGCGGAAGTCTGACGCTTAAGGAGAAATTTCCGGAGGCCGTGACCATTTTTCTCCTGCCGCCGTCTATGAGCATTTTGAAGGAACGTCTGGTACGTCGCGGCACGGAAACCATCGAGGCAATTGAACGACGCCTATTGGAGGCGAGCGTCGAAATCCCGAAGGCGGACCTTTTCGATTACGTGGTAATCAACGACAATTTGGAGCAGGCATCCGACCGGATCATCGCAATCATTGAGGCCGAGAAGCACCGCTATTGCCGTCAAATCGGCATAGAAGACAGGATATTGAACGGGTAAGTTTCACTTGACGGGATAAGCGCCGCGAGTGCGATTATAAAGGATTTGAAAGAAGAAACGATAGCAGAAATCAGGAGGAGCAAAATGCTTGTTCAACCCCCAATCGAAGAATTACTGCCCAAGGCCGAATCGCGTTATTCACTGGCGATGTTGGTGGCAAAGCGCACCCGTCAGCTGGTCGACGGCGCCGAACCCATGGTGCCGGAAACCAGCCCGAATCTCGTGACGCTGGCCTGCGAGGAAATCGTGGCCGGAAAAGTGGTCGGGATTCAAGGAATCCACACGCCGGTCGTGCCCTTGCGTCCGGAGATTGAGGAAGCGCGCAGACTGGCCAAGGAATTGGCCGAGAGCCAGGCGGCACTCGACGCTTTCCCGGACTTAATCGATATGCAGGTCCTGACCGCAAAGCCGGCGGACGAACTTGCCGAAGAGGAAGACATTATTGACGATCTCGCAGTCGATGAAGATTTAAGCGAAGATATCGCTGACGATGACGTTACAGAAGATGACCTCGCTACTGATGAAGATTTGAACGAAGGGATCAGTGACAACGAGGCGATTTTCGAGGAAGCCGAGGAGATTCCGGACGAGGTAATATCGGAGGATATCGAGGATGTTACCGAAGAGGACATCAAGGACTTGATTTCGCTGGACGGGGTCGAAACGGAGGACGCGGAGTAGATGCTCGAAAAGAAACCGATGGAGACCATCGTAGCTCTGGCCAAAACGCGCGGATTCGTTTTTCCCGGATCGGAAATTTACGGAGGGCTCGCCAATACGTGGGATTACGGTCCCTTAGGCACCGCGCTCAAGAATAACGTCAAAGCGACATGGTGGAAGAGATTTGTTCAGGAAAGCGAGTGGAATGTCGGCTTGGACTGCGCGATTCTGATGAACCCACAGGTCTGGGTCGCTTCCGGACACGTCGGAGGGTTTGCGGATCCGCTCATTGACTGCCGTCAATGCAAGGCGCGTCACAGAGCCGATAAGCTGATTGAGGATTTCGCAGCCGCGAATGGACTTGAAGCGACTGTCGAAGGAATGACCGACGCACAGCTCGTCGAATACATTTCCGAAAAGAATGTCCCCTGCCCGCAGTGCGGCGGACACAATTTTACGGATATCCGCAAATTCAACCTGATGTTCAAGACATTTATGGGCGTCCTGGAGGACAGCAAGAGCGAGGTCTACCTTCGCCCGGAGACGGCGCAGGGTATTTTCGTAAATTTCAGGAATGTTCAGCGCAGTTCGCGCAAGAAGATTCCGTTCGGCATCGCGCAGATCGGCAAATCTTTTCGCAACGAAATCACGCCGGGCAATTTCATCTTCCGCGTGCTGGAATTCGAACAGATGGAACTCGAGTTCTTCTGCGAGCCGGGAACGGACCTCGTATGGTTTGACTTCTGGAAAAGTTTCTGCCGCAAGTGGCTTCTGGATCTCGGAATCAACGAGAACGAGCTGCGAATGCGCGACCATAAACCCGAGGAATTGTCTTTCTATTCCAACGCGACGACGGACTTCGAGTTCCTGTTCCCCTTCGGGTGGGGCGAACTCTGGGGAATCGCGGACCGCACGGATTACGACCTGAAGCAGCACATGGAACATTCCAAGGATGACTTAAGCTATTTTGATCCGGTGCGTAACGAGAAATATATCCCCTACGTCATTGAGCCGTCGCTCGGTGTCGACCGGGTCACGCTCGCCTTCCTGTGCTCGGCGTACGACGAGGAGGACTTAGGAGAAGGCGATGTTCGGACCGTCTTGCGTTTCCATCCGGCGCTCGCACCGGTCAAAATCGGAATCCTTCCGCTTTCCGCGAAGCTTTCCGAAAAGACAATGCCGATTTTTAAGGCGCTTTCCGAGGATTTCGCGTGCGAGTTTGACGACCGACAATCCATCGGCAAGAGATATCGCCGCCAGGACGAAATCGGAACCCCGTATTGCGTGGTGTATGATTTTGAGTCCGAGAACGACGGCTGTGTTGAGATTCGGTTGAGAGATACGATGCAGAAGGTTGAATGTACGCCCGGGAATGTCCGTTTCCCGATATCGGAGCTGCGCGGCTATTTTGCCGACAAATTCAAATTCTAGGTTTTGGTTTTAGGTGCCGAATCCGCCGTGCCGGGTTTTTTTCCGCAGCGGGAGGCATTTGAGATAACAAGAGAGATTATAATAAACGGAGGATGTATTATGACGAAATTTGTTTACATGTTTACCG
>CAYGIB010000208.1:0-4008 GCA_964349735.1 uncultured Oscillospiraceae bacterium
ATATGAAGGCATGTCTGTACGCAAAAAAGCACGCGCTCGCGAGGACGTCCGGATCGGATACGCACGATACCCAAACACTTCCGGGCGGTGGTATGATTTTCAAAAAAAGGCCTGATTCCGTCGTCGAATTGATTTCGATGATTCGGAACGGCGATTGCACACGACTCATCGGAGCGGATCGAATAGAACCCCAGAAGTGAGGTGCGGGTATGATTTTGACACATGCATCAGTATGCGATGAAAATTTCAGACGTACCGACTCGAATTTACGGATCGAGGGGGAGCGAATTGTTGGACTTTGCACAGACGATGGCATCGGCGAGGAGAGAATCAGCCTTTCGGGCTGCACGATTCTTCCGGGTTTCATTGATTTGCATATACACGGGGCGGCAGGCGCGGATGTTTGCGACGGAACCCCCGAAGCGATTCGCGTGATTTCCGGATACCTTGCAAAACAGGGAGTAACTCGCTTCTGCCCGACTACGATGACCACGTCGTGCTTGGAACTCGAGCACATTATCAGCAATATTGCCTCATGTATGGAAAAGGATATGCCCGGAGCAGCGATTCACGGAATTCACCTGGAGGGGCCCTTTCTGTCGGCGGAAAAGTGTGGTATTCAAAATAAGAAATATATTATGAATCCGGATATTGAGTATTTCAAAAGACTCAACGGGACCTATCCGGGAGTCATCTGCATCGTTGATATTGCACCCGAAAAGGACGGCTCGACGAAGTTTATCCAATCGGCAGCACGGAATTGCGTGGTTTCCCTGTCGCACTCAATCGCCGATTTTGAGACCGTCAAGGAGGCGATCAGCCACGGACTTTCCCATGCTTCTCATCTGTTTAATGCGATGACTCCGATCAATCATAGAAGCCCCGGTGCGGTCATGGCGGTTCTCGATGATGACAAGGTGACCGCAGAACTCATTTGCGATGGCATTCACCTGCACCCCGCAATTATCCGCTTAGCTTTTTCAATGCTCGGACGGGATCGTACCATCATCGTGAGCGATTCGATGCGTGCGGCCGGCATGCCGGACGGGGAGTATTCTCTCGGCGGCAAAAAGGTTCTGGTCTATGACAAGCGCACCTCATATGCAAACGGTCGGTTAGCCGGATCGACGACATCCGTGATAGAGGAGTTTAGAAATCTCTTGAGGCATGGAATTTCGTTCGAACATGCGATTCGGTCGGCTACAATCAATCCGGCGCGCCGACTGTCTATTGATTCTGTAACCGGAAGCATCGAGCGTGGAAAGTACGCAGATTTAACCGTGCTGGACAAGGATCTAAACGTCGTTATGACGACGGTACGCGGGAAGATTGTCCATCGAACTGCACCCTGAAGGAGGACGAATGATTCGAGCCTGCGAAGCTCTTTCCAAAACCAGTCTTTTTCAAGGACTCGAACGCTCGACGTTTCAGGAGTACTGCTTTCTGACGCGGTTGCGAACGTTTGCCAAAGGAGAGATTGTCGCGGCGGAGGGCGATGTTTGCTCGAGTATCGGAGTGATCGAAAAGGGACGTATCGCAATACAGAAATACACGTCCGGCGGCGAATATGCCACGATCGCTTTACTGAAACCCGGTGATTTTTTCGGAGAAGATTTGATTTTCGGAAGCTCGAACGTATACACGTTCACACTTGAGGCGATGTCACTTTCCGAAGTGTTGTTTGTCAATAAAGATACACTCAATGCGCTTATCGAACGCAGCCGTGTTGTTCGGGACAATTTCTCGCGGATTTTATCGGATCGTATTCTGGAACAAAACAAGAGAATCGCACTTCTGTCTCAGAAGAGTATTCGACAGAAAATTGCATATTACCTGCTCGACTTAAGAAGCGAGAAGACCGGCGCAGCGGAAAATGGAGATACGGTCCGTCTGCCGGTATCCAAAGAGGTCGTCGCGAAGCTTCTCGCGATGCCCAGACCTTCCTTTTCGAGAGAATTGATCCTTATGCAAAAGGATGGTCTTATCGATTATGACGGGCGCAGCATTCGCCTCCTCGATATACTAAGGCTCGAGGCCGAAGTGGTTGAGGGTTTTCTGTACGGACGATGAATGAATTCAAGTCCGCCCGTAAAGTCAATTGAATTTGTGAATATCTTTCCGCATCGAGTGTTTGATTCCGGTGTTTGTTGGAATATAATAGCAGTATGTTTTCGAATTATTCGAGAGCAAATGAGCTTGAGTGAGGTTCTCATGGATTTGATGAAGAACATGATTCTTTCCGAGGGCAAAATCATCGGGACGGACATTCTCAAGGTCGACAGTTTCCTGAATCATCAGATCGATCCGCAAATCATGGAAGAGATCGGCAAGGCTTTTGCGGAGAAGTTCGCCGGTGCGGGTATCACCAAGGTGCTTACGCTTGAGAGCTCAGGGATCGCTCCCGCTCTTTTTACGGCACACTGCCTTGGGGTACCGGCGGTTTTCGCGAGGAAAACAACTTCCAGAAATCTGGACAGTGATACTTACATTTCTACTGTTCATTCATTTACCAAGGGTACGGATTACGTCATACGTGTAAGCAAGCGTTATCTGGCCGAAAGCGATGTCATTCTATTGATTGATGATTTTTTGGCCAGGGGCTGTGCTCTGAAGGGTTTGATCGATATCGTCGGTCAATCCGGAGCCAAGCTCGCGGGAGCGGGAATTGTCATTGAGAAGGGGTTTCAGGAGGGCGGTGCCCTCATCCGCAGTATGGGCATTCGGGTTCATTCCCTGGCCATAGTTAAAGAAATGTCTGAGAAGGAGAATCGCATTACCTTCGAGGACGAGAACAACTCGCAGGAGTAGAGGAGGAAGTCTTATGAAGAAAGTTTTGGCTGTGTTTCTGGCTGTTCTGATGATTTTCGCAATCGTCGCCGTTGGCGGCTGCGCGGAAAAGAAGGACGAAGCATTGAAGGTAGGTGTCCTATACATTTCCCCTAAAACCGATGGAGGTTATTCACAGGCACATGCCGAGGGCATTGCTGCCGCAAAGGCTCAATTGGGTGATAAGATTATTATCAGAGAGATTGAAAACGTGGACGACACGGACGTTGCGGCGACCAATAACGCAATCGAGAATCTGGTAAACGAAGGATGCAAGCTGATTTTTACCACCAGCTACGGATATATGGATCCTACATTGGCGGCGGCGACGAAGTATCCGAACGTTAAGTTCGCCCATTGCTCCGGCTACAAGACGAACGGCACCAACATGGATGCTTATTTCGGACAGATCGAGACCGGACGTTATCTTGCCGGTATCGTAGCCGGGTTGATGACCAAGAACAACAAACTCGGATACGTAGCCGCATTCCCGATTCCCGAAGTAATTCGAGGAATCAATTCTTACACACTGGGGGCCCAATCGGTTAACCCTGATGCAACCGTTCAGGTTGTGTGGACGAACACATGGTTTGACATGGCCATAGAGAAGGCTTCCGCAGAAGCGCTCCTCGCCGAGGGTGTCGATGTCATGGCTCAGCATCAGGACTCTCCTGCTGCCATTGAAGCCGCTGAGGCGGCCGGTGCGTTCGCAATCGGTTATGATCTGACCTATGCAGGAGCTCCGGATGCTTATCTTACCGCTCCGCTGTGGGGATGGGGGGTCTATTATACCTACAAGATTCAGCAGGTTCTTGACGGCAAATGGCAGATTGAAAATTACTGGGGCGGAATGAAGGAGGGCGTTGCCAAATTAGATGCGCTTTCCCCGCTTGTCAGCGAAGAGGCAAAAGCAGCTGTTGAAGCGGCCAGAGCGACGGTTACCGATCAGGGCAACGCTTTCGTGTTTGCCGGTCCGATTTATGATCAGGCCGGAAACTTGAAGGTAGCCGAAGGAGAAAGCCTGTCCTATGAAGACCAGATGGGGATGTTGTGGTTTGTCCAGGGTGTTATTGGCGAGCTTCCTTCCTAATTATTTTCACGAAAAGATGTGTTTTGCGGCATCCGGGATTCATAACCCGGATGCCGTAAAATATAAATTAATATCGGAGTGCGATTGATGAC
>CAYGIB010000209.1:0-3940 GCA_964349735.1 uncultured Oscillospiraceae bacterium
AATGAGGTAGAACCACAATCCAATTGCGAGCGCCCCCATTGTAACCCCGGATAATAGCGTTTGACGAATCATTTGGGCATTGAAAAGCTTCTCGTCGGTTCGCCTCGGTTTCCTCTTCATGGCGCCGGGCTCGCCTCCCTCGTATGCCAGTGCAATATCTTGAATACCGTTGGTGACCAGATTCAGCCAAAGAATCTGAGCTGCGATAAGCGGAATCGCCAATCCCGAGAAAATGGCCGTTATAAACATCATGACCTCGGCCGCTCCGGTCGAAATCAGTAGATAGATTACTTTTCGAACGTTGTCATACGCAAAGCGACCCTCCTCCACCCCCGCGACGATCGAGGCGAAATTGTCATCTGTGACAATCATGGATCCGGTTTCCTTTGCGACATCGGATCCCGAGCCCATCGCGACCCCGATATTTGCTCGTCGGAGCGCGGGAACGTCGTTGACTCCGTCTCCGGTAACGGCCACGAACTCGCCGCGGTCGATGAGCGCGTCCACTATTTCCAGCTTCTGCGTCGGAGATACCCGGGCATATACCGTAGCGGCATAGACCAGACTGCGGTATGCATCGCCCTCCGGGTCTCCCGCCTCCATTAATTGCGCGCCGGTCACCACGTCCGATTCATCGCGGGCAATTTGCAGCTCGCGGGCAATTGCAAACGCCGTCAGCGGATGGTCTCCGGTAATCATGACAATCCGGATACCCGCTGCTCGGCAATCCCGAACGGAGTCAATGACCTCCGTTCTCAGCGGATCAATGAAACCAACCAATCCCAGAAGGGTCATCCCGGAAAGGGTCTCTTCTCCGTACTCCTTTTTCTTTCGAAAATTTTCACAGATTTTTTCCGCCACGGCGAGTACACGATACCCTTCGCCCGCCATTTTCTCCGCCTGATTGAGAATCTCCCTGGAATGAATCTTTCGCGCTTTCCCTCCGACAAACATCGTGTCGCAAAACCCGAGTATCGTCTCTGCCGCGCCCTTGACGCCGAGCATTACGTTATCTCCGAATTGATAAAACGCCGCCGCATATTTTCGTTCGGATTCATAGGGTATTTTTGCAAGGATCTCATGCTTCGCCCGGAGCTCGTCCGGCTGGATTGAGAGCTTCATTCCCAGCGCAATCAAGGCGACATCCATGGCGTCGCCGTAATGAACCCACTGGTTTTCCTCTTGAAAAAGCGATCCTTCATTGGCCAAAACGGTTGCTCTCGACAGAGTGCGTATCTGTTCCAGCGTCGTTTCATTCAAGGGCTTTCCCTCCGGCCCGGAAACGGAGCCGTCGGGGTTGTAGCCTTGACCCGAGATGTGAGCCATTTCTCCGCCGGGGAGTGCAACTCTTCGAACCGTTTGTTGGTTAACCGTAAGCGTTCCGGTTTTATCGCTTGCGATCACCGTACAACTCCCTAAGCTTTCTACGGCAGTTAGCTTGCGGACCACAACGTTTCTTTTCGACATTCTGGAAACGGCGACAGATAGCGCGACCGTCATCGCTACCGGCAATCCCTCCGGAATGGCGGAAACGGCCAATGCGACGACAAACAAGAAGATTTGCTCTGCCTCATTTCCCTGAAGTCCAAGAACGATGGCCAAAAAAACACAGACCACAATGACGATGATACCGATTTGGCGGGTAAATTTTTCCATGCGCACGACCAACGGGGGTTTTCCGCTTTCCGTGCTCTGCACCTGACCCGCAATCATGCCCACCTGCGTATTCATTCCGGTTTCAACGACAATCCCCAGTCCGCGGCCCGTTACGACCGATGCGCCGGCATATGCCATATTCTTCCGGTCGCTGACCAACGTGGTTTCCGGTATTGCCTCGATGCTTTTGGTGGCCGCATTGGATTCTCCGGTTAGAAAACTCTCGTCAATCGCCAGATTGTCCTCCTCAAGGAGTCGCAAATCCGCGGGCACTTTCATCCCGGACTCCAGAAGAACGATATCTCCCGGGACCAATTCCTCCGACATCAATTCACGCTCTCGCCCGGATCGGCGGACGCGCGCGATAATTTTCATCATCTTCTGAAGACCGGCAGCACTTTTTTCCGCACTGTATTCCTGATACGTCCCCAGCACACTGTTCAGAAGTATGATAATCATTATGAAAATAACGTCAACAAACTCTCCGGCAATCGAGGCAAAAGCCGCCGCCGCAAGCAAAATATATATGAGAGGATTCTTCAGTTGGTGAAGAAAAACGATCCATACGCCGGGCGGCTCCGAGACAGGCAATGCGTTGGGTCCGACGTCGTTAAGCCGTCTCTGTGCTTCCGCTGTGGAAAGCCCCTTAAAATCCGAATCGATTTTTCCGAAAATCCGCTCGGCTTCCATGGCATGCCATGCGGTCATCGGGATTCGTAGTTTCTCTTTCATGGAACACACCTCCAAGTGTCTCTTACGCGTTTCGCCGGCTGTGTTTGTGTTTAATATTATAGCATGCGAGGACGGAACAAAAGGCGGCTCGTTCTACCGAGCCGCCTTTCCGGTCTATGTGGATATTTTTCGCTTTGCTAAACCGGTTAATTGTATCCGATTGCTTTATATCCAAGCGTGTGGACCAGATCACAGTCGACGACATACGCGGGACCGCTACCGTCGCCCCAGGGATTCGCCAGATACTGTTCCCACTGCTCGCCATCGAACTCGGTAATCAAAAGCTCCATCTCCGCATCACTGCCCGAGAAGGGAAGCAGTGTAGTCTCCACCAGATAATACTGGCCGGTTCGGTAGCCGGTCTCGACGGCTACTTGCGCGTGTCCGGGAAGAAAGATAATCATGGCGTGCATATCCGCGGACTGAATAGCGGAAGCAAAGAGGATTGCGGTCTCAATACAAATTCCCGACCCGCTGGAAAGCACCTTATCCGGCAGCAGGACTCTCTGATTAATGCCTTCAGACATTGAA
Source organism: uncultured Oscillospiraceae bacterium (assembly GCA_964349735.1). Lineage (GTDB taxonomy): Bacteria > Bacillota > Clostridia > Saccharofermentanales > Saccharofermentanaceae > JAAYCT01. The sequence goes on from CAYGIB010000209.1 coordinate 2,920, forward strand.
AAGGCACCCATATTATAGCGTACACCCAGGCTGCTGATTGCGCCTTGCAGTGCGAGAATCTGGACAGCCGTATTGAGCGCCGGATCATCGAAAAGCCCGTAATCCTGATATCCGATAAGCGAGTTTATTTGACCGTCCGACCAGGTGTCAATCCAAGCAATCGCTTCGCGGCGAAGATTTAAAATCGATTCGGATTCCGGAGTCAGCCAGGCAAGCACGTTGTCTCTGCTGGTGACACCGAACTCATCATCGTGCAGGAGAAAATCGTATACGCTCATCAGATTAATTGTTTTGGTCTCTTCCAGAATCGACCGGCTGTTGTCCAGGTCGACGATGGACAGATTGAGCTGGGCATCTTTTGCGCTCTCCAAGTCAAGGTTATCGATAAGAAGTGCCGGTTTAATCAGAAGCTTCGTTACCTGTTCATTCACCGTTATTTTCTGCTGGTATTTCTGCGTCAATCCGGGAATTTCCGCTGTCACCATAACCTCGGTGGCCCCGTGATCCGCGGTGACGGTCAGGTTTACGATCGAATACATGGAGGAATAAAGGCTCGGATAAATCGTATGCGCATAGGTGTAATCTGCCGTAATATCCGGCTCCTCTTCCAGATAGGAGAAGCTCACGTCGGGAAGCTTCTTCTTTGCTTTTTGCAGTGCTTCGGCATGCTCGAGAATCTCATCCCGAAGCGTCAGGATATTTCCTTCCAGGCGATCCCTGACCTTGATGTATTGAAGGTCGAAAAGCTCGAACAGCTCAACCTCGAACTTCACCACATCTATGTTTTGCCTCATCAGCAGTTGGTTTCCGGAGGCGACACGCAGAGGATCGTAGAGCAGGAGTCCGTCGTACCACTCCTCGAGCATTTTGGAATAAACGCCCATCTTTTCGATATAAATCGCAAGTGATTCCTGCATATACGGCGGACAGGAATCAATGGCTTTAAAATTTGCGATGGTCTCGTCAATTGCGTAATACAGGTCCTCGATCATCAGCATCACGTCGTCCCCGTAAGCGGTGT
>CAYGIB010000210.1:0-3921 GCA_964349735.1 uncultured Oscillospiraceae bacterium
GAGCTTATATGGGAATTATAACGAACATGCTGCAAAGAGCCTAATCAAAAAAATTCACTACTTGGAGTTGACGGATAAGGCCGAAAATCGGGGAGAATATCGAAAAGTTTCTGTTTCATCCCGGGTGCGAATGATGGGTTCCTCACAGATTGTTTACAATCATGGGGGGAAACGGTACTGTTGTTATAGATTGCATTAACGGATTGTATCAATAGGAGGATGCGTATGAGAAGGATTCGATCGCTGGGATGCCTGGCTATTGCTTTTGCAATTGTCTTTTCGAGCCTGTTATCGGGCTGTTCTGATAAACCAGAAACTCGTGAAGAAATTACTGCGACGGTGGATGCGTATCTTGCCGAGTTTGAGTCCGGGGATTTTTCGAAAAACGGGTATGCCTCTTCGTACGCGAAGGATACACCGTTTGCGAGCTTGGTTTTTGCAGATGAGGGTATTCGACCGTGTATGGATACGGCACTTAGAAATATGACGTATGAAGTGACAGCGGTCGAAGAGGATCCCGAAAGTGACACCGGCTTGTGCACGCTTTCGGTTACGGCTCCGGATCCGGACAAAGCACTTGAAGGCATAAATGAGGAATGGGTCACTGCTGATCACTTGAGCAATGCAATCACCTCAGAGGATTCAAAAACGATCGAATACGAAGTGTCATTGCAGATGGAGTATGACCCGGAGGCCAAAAAATGGGTTATTGCGGATTCGTCGGCACTGGCGAACGCAATTGGTTTGCCATACTCGGAATTAAATCTGTACTCGGAGGCCGGCGACCCCAGGCTTGATTTGATAACATTTCTGGAGGCTCTTGCGACAGGTAAAAACGATGAACTGGGGCCGTTTCTTCAAAATGAAAGCAAATTTACCCTTCTTTTTCCCGAGGAAGTTGATATTCAGGAAAGGCAGGCGTTTTTCGAGCAAATGCAGTTTGAAATTCAGGGAATCACCATGACCGATGGCAGATGCGAGATCGAGGTGATTTTTGATTACATTGATTTACAGGCCGTATCCGATCAACTGGCACAAAGCGCGGATTTAGTTTGTGAGATGTTTAAGTTTATTCTGACCGGATTGCTGTCAGAATCAGAAACCGCCACTTTCGACAATTTCGAATCACGGCAAGTTGAACTTGCTCTGAAGGAAATAAATTACCCGGATGCTCAAAGGCTGCAGGAAACCTTTGTTTTCCAGCTTGAACCTTCTGAGGACGGACAGCAGTGGCAGATTGTGGGATTACCGTCATTTATGGTTACAACGGAATATGAGTCAGACCCGGCATCTGACAAGGTGAATCGTGCTGCGGTAGGGATGGCGTTGATCGAGCTTTTCGATGAGAAAATGATTAGCAAGTCTGTACTGGACGACCAACTTGAAAAATACGGGTTGGAGGGACTCAAATACAGCTCCAGAAAGATCAACGAAAGCCTTATCAGTTATACGTTCCTGGATTTGGATACATTAGAAGAGGTTGAAAGCTATCGCGCTGACGAAACATATCAACTATTCTACAAGCTTGAATTTGATCAGGACTGGCCGGATCTCACATATATTCTGATTGTAATTGATGATGCAACGGGTGACGTGATCAACAGCTTTGAGGTGGCTACCGATACGCCATATCCTTCGATCTACGCCGGAACGGTCGGTAATGACGGAGCGCTCTGGTCCCCCGGTTCATACACACTGCTTTTCCTTCATGAGGATTCGACTATTCTGGTGTATATGAGTATTGAGATTAATTAGGAGAGCATACCGGAATAATCGACGATCTGCCAAGATATCATACTGTATTCTTGAAGCGGTTTACCTTTTAACGCTTGTTTTTCTCTTCTTAATTCTTCGCAGGAAAAGGGAGGATAAGAAGCTCCCCATCAAAGGCGAGGTCGCTGAGGCGGAAGTGATCGGTTGTGATACGCTCGGGAATGAAACATTTGTTGACGTGCGATTCAGAGATGCAAAGGGAGTATTATATACCGCATCCTGCTTGGCGCCGCCCGACATGAATTTGGTTGCTGAGACTTGTTTCGTTCGGTATATTGCTACATCGGAAAACAGCGTCGATTGTGAGATTATTCCGCATAAGAAACACTGAAATCATACATCTTTTCGATCGTTATCCTATGTTACCTGGACCGTATCGCCAGATCACCCATTTTGGTTTTTGCGATCGCGTTGATGACTCCATCAATAAATGTTCCGGTTACGGCATAGGCCATCTTTCCGATTGGAGTCTTCAGGTCACCTTTGAAAGAAACGTTCCCGGCTTGGTCAATAGTACCGCCGGAAAAGGCGTTATCACTTCCCATAAACGACAATGAGCCGGAGACAGAAGTGCCTTCAATATTGAGAACGACCCTGCCGGGAATATCGCCCATCGGCATGGAGAGGATAACGTCGTACGTATTGCCGGACGGCGGGTCTTCCTTGCCATTTTCGGTTGACGGGGTATTGATCTCGATCACTGGTGCATTATCTTCATGCAGATCACGGACGTTGCTACTTCCGCCGCGACGTTTTGTTGTATCGATGCTTAAGAGTCTGCCAAGGTTGCCGCCGAAGATTTTTCGCTTATCCTCGTCGGCAAGCGGCAGATAGCCGTACTGCCATTGCAGCTCTTCGGGAATCTGGAATTCAGCTAAACCGACTGAAGCTGCGCCGATTTGTGCGCCGAAGCCCGCACTGTCCGTGCCCCAGATGATACGGTCAGGACCAACAAATCGCATGGCTTCGCCCAGTATTTTTCCGAACTTATACGGAGCGGTCAGTGCCCACGGGACCAGAAGGCTCAGGCAGAGGTACACGTTCGGGTGGCCCATGGCTACCATATTCAGGTCGTCGCAGTAGGGATAGCCCATGTGAAAAGCAACGAGTGTAAGGTTCGGAAAATCGCGCGCCACATCGTCCAGCTGAATTGGCAGGCAGTATTTGCTCTTGCCCGGCGGTACCCAGCAAAAGCCGGTATGAATGTCCAAGATGATGCCCAGTTCCTCTGCCCGCTTATAAAAAGGCCAAAGTTCCGGATCGTTGATGTAGGTATCTTCGGGAGGATAATACTTGAAAATTTTTGCGCCCTTTTCTACCCAATATTCCATTTCCCAAATGGCGTTATCTACACCTCTGTACTTGATCGGAGAGAGGTTGGGTTCGAGGATAAAGCGGTCGGGGTGTGTCTGTACGGCTTTCCATGCATCGCCGTTTGTACACCATCGGCTCGAAAAGCCGGTCGTATCCATCATGGATTCCGGCAGCAGGCATGCTACATCTACACCGTATTTGTCCATCGCCCTGAGGATGTTTTCCGGGTCGGTGCTTTTCGATATTTCCCAAGGCTCGAGCATATCCAGATACTTTGGGGGTGCCCCTTGCATTGTGGGACGCATGATACCGTCGACGGATTTCCACCACATCTGTACGCCGGGAAAATGATCAATGGCTTCCATATCGCCGATGATATGGCACTCGGGGTCGATTTTGAAGAAACCGTCTTCCCATATATCCTGATTCATAATTTAATCTCCTTCGCTTATATCTGAGGCAGGCTTTTGCGCTTTTCCATGAAGCGCTTTGCCCGCTGATCCATCATGCCGTCGTCCTGCCACAGTTCGGGATAATATTTTTCAAAACCCGCAGTAGGGTTGACGGAACAACGAATCCATCTTGACTCAAAAAGGTTCATGTAACACTGCTGGCAACGGCAGCATTTTACGATATCTTCGATGCGACCTTCCTTGACCTTTGCCGGCCAATAGGGATCCGCAATAGACTGGCGACCCAGCGAGATGATGTGCGTCTTGCCGGATGTGATCGCTGCTGCGGCCGTCTCGGGATTTACAAAATCAGGCGTAATCACCGGCTTTCCCTTGCCGGCCTCCATGAATCCGGGTGCCCAGCGCGTGAAGTCGTTTTCTC
>CAYGIB010000211.1:0-3919 GCA_964349735.1 uncultured Oscillospiraceae bacterium
GTTTGATCCATAGCGCCATCAAACGGCTTGCTGATACGTCCGTCACGAATAAAAAAATCAACGAGCTTACCTTCGTTCATAATTCTGGCGTTCTTAATAAGGATTTTCATTGCTGATTCCTCCTTGCAATAAGAAGATAGAGAACCGCCATGCGAACCGCGACGCCATTGGTCACCTGCTCATTAATGAGTGACTGCGGGCTGTCATAGACAATGGTCGGAAGCTCTACTCCGTGGTTACATGGTCCCGGGTGCAGCACGATGGCGGTCGGTTTGGCTTTCGCGAGAATATCCGGTTGTATGGAGTAATATTTGGAGTACTCGGCAACCGAAGGAAAAAGTGACTTCGACTGGCGTTCCAGCTGAACGCGAAGCCCCATTACTGCATCCGCCCCCTCGACCGCTTCCCGGAGCGACTTGGCGACGGTACAGCCCATCTCTTCCATCCCGATCGGAACCATGGTCGGAGGCCCGTACACACTCACGTTTGCACCCAGCTTAGTTAATCCAATGGTATTGCTTCTGGCAACCCGGCTGTGATAAATGTCGCCGCAAATGGCAACCTTGAGGCCTTCTAAGGTTCCGAAGCGTTCCCTTATGGTAAACATATCGAGCAATGCTTGCGTCGGGTGTTCGTTCATACCGTCTCCTGCGTTGACGACGGAGGCTCTAAGGAAAGGTGCAATAAAGTGTGGCGCTCCCGATTGGTTGTGTCGCATAATAATAATGTCCGTTGCCATCATATCGATGGTCCTTGCTGTGTCTAAGAGCGATTCTCCTTTGGTGACACTGCTGCCGGAGGTGGAAATATTTGCGCTTGAAGAGCCCATATACTTTGAGGCGAGTTCGAAGGAAAGCCTCGTCCGTGTGCTGTTTTCATAGAAAAGCGTGATGACCGACTTGCCTTGAAGATGTGAAGTCTTCTTATTGCCCGAGGTAAGCACTCGCTTCATCATTTCGGCTGTATCTAAAATCTCTGCGATTTCCTCGGCGGTCAATTCATTTAAGCCCAAGAGGTCTTTATTCAGTAAAGTCATGCTCTCACCTCATCACACAGGACGACGCGATCCTCTCCATCGACCTCGCTCAGCTCGACCCGAATTGATTCCGAGTTGGACGTCGGGACATTCTTGCCGACATAATCGGCGCGAAAGGGCAGCTGCCTGTGACCACGGTCGACCATAATTGCCAGTTGAATCGATGCAGGCCGTCCCATATCGAAAAGTGCCTCGATCGAAGCCCGGACTGTTCTGCCGGTATAAAGTACGTCATCCACGAGCACAATGGTCTTGTCATTAACGTCAAAAGGGATGTCTGTACCGTTTACAATGGGGTGCGCGCTCAACATCGAGAGATCGTCCCGGTAAAAGGTGATGTCCAGAATTCCGACCGGTGGCTTTACGGATTCGATGGACTCGAGAATTCCTGCGATTCGTCTGGCCATCGGAACGCCACGACGTTGGATTCCGATGATGACCAGATTGGAAAGTCCCTTGTTGCGCTCGACAATCTCGTGTGAAATCCGGGTCAATGCCCGGGAAATCGCGTTTGTGTCCATCAAAACAGCCTTCTCAAATGTTTCCGACATACCCACGCTCCATTCTCTCGCCCTTTCCGGGCCTCTGTTTCCGGACAAAAGAAAACCTTCCGCCGCTTCGGGCTCGGAAGGCTTACATAATCAGCAATCTCGCTGGCGTGAGCCGGCGTCTTACTCTATATAACCCTTCCGGATCTCACAGGATCTCTGTTAAAAGGTATTTGTTTAGAGGATAATAAACTATTCGTTGACACTTTTCAAGTGCCTGTGATAATATTTTCTGGTCACGGGGCTGTGGCGGAATTGGCAGACGCAGCAGACTCAAAATCTGCCGATCGTGAGATTGTATGGGTTCAAGTCCCATCAGCCCCACCAGGATTCGAAAAGGACATTTCCCGGCGTCAGACAGGTCCTCGGAATACTCGCAGAGTAATCCTGCGGAACTCCGGCGGGAAATGTCCTTTTCTCATCTAAAAAGATAGGAGCGATATCGATACGTTCATGTAACTAAAATGCTTAGTCAAATAAACCATCGTGATTTCCGAAGCTTCCTCAGGCGTCGCCGAGGACCGGCGGGGAAATGATGAGGGTTTATTCCGGAACTCAGTCGAAGAAGGGGTTTTCTCTTCTCCATAGATAATAGAACCGGCTCCGCCAGAGGCAAAGCCGGTTCTCGTGGTGGGAGGAGGTGGATTCGAACCACCGAAGTCGTCGACAACAGATTTACAGTCTGCTCCCTTTGGCCGCTCGGGAATCCTCCCATATTAAAGTATCAATACACGATAAAATGCGTTTGGTGGGCCTTCAGGGACTCGAACCCGGGACCGACCGGTTATGAGCCGGTTGCTCTAACCAACTGAGCTAAAGGCCCAAGCCGCTTCGAAGACACGCGGATTTCAAGAAGGTTTTCAAAGCGCAAAAGTGATTATTACATAACTCGACAAACCCGTCAATACCTTAGTGATTCAAAAAAGATCTCGCTAAGCACACAACAATCGATTTCGATTCCTTAATATATGAAAATGCGCCTGATTCGAACCAATCGGGCGCATTTGATGTTCTATAAAGCTTCAGTTTAATCCCCTTGTATCATTACCTCGCGGAAATATATCCGTATTTCGTAAGCAGCTCTGCGGTAAGGACTCCGCCGCCGGCCGCACCGCGCAATGTATTGTGAGAAAGGCACGTGAACTTATAATCGAAAATGTTATCTTCGCGTAATCGTCCGATCGTAATACCCATGCCGTTTTCATAGGATGCGTCAAGCTTCGGTTGCGGGCGGTTATCGTCTTCTAAGTACTTGAGAAAAGGGTTCGGTGCGCTCGGAAGTCCTTGAAGAATCGCTTCCCCGACATAATCCGCCCAGCGGGACCTAATTTCATCGATCGAAGGCTTCTTTTCGAAAAGCACGCTGACCGCGGCCGTATGCCCTTCTGATACGGCAACGCGATAGCACTGAGCGGAGATGATCGGCGACTCAGTGTTGACGATCAATCCGTTGATCAGGCGGCCCCAGATTTTCAAGGGCTCCTGCTCACTCTTTTCTTCCTCGCCGCCGATATAGGGGATCATATTCTCGATCATCTCCGGCCAATCCGCAAAGGTCTTCCCTGCCCCGGAAATCGCCTGATAGGTCGCGACGAATACTTTCTTGATCCCGAATTCTTTGAGCGGGTGAAGGGCCGGTACATAGCTCTGAATCGAGCAGTTCGGCTTAACGGCAATGAATCCGTGCCGTGTTCCCAATCTCTTTTTCTGGAAAGCAATCACCTCCGAGTGCTCGGGGTTTATTTCGGGAATAATCATCGGAACATCGGGTGTTTTTCTGTGCGCCGAGTTATTGGATATGACCGGCACCTCGTGACGAGCAATCGTCTCCTCAAACTCGCGAATTTGATCCTTGGGCATATCGACCGCACAAAAGACGAAGTCCACCTCATTCAGGAACGCATCCAAGTTGTCCAACCCGAAAACGACCATGTTCTTCACATAATCCGGTATTGGAGCGTCAATCTTCCATCTGCCTGAAACGGATTCAGTATAGGTCTTCCCTGCCGAGCGCGGTGAAGCAGCAACAGCAACACAGGAATACCACGGGTGATTTTCCAGCAAGGAAATAAAACGTTGACCGACAAATCCGGTCGCGCCGATGACTCCAACCTTTAGCTTTTGATTCATGTATGTCACGTCCCTTCAAAATGTCCGTCGTATGCGGACATTTGTTTTTCTTTCGTGTATAATATCACATGAATGTTGGTTTGGCAACAAAGGATATGCTAATTCCTAAAAGCTTTATCTAAGGAGAATCACTCGCAATTACAATGGTTGTTGCTTGTGCCCGCGTAACATGTCCTTGTGCTGACGGAGTTGCCTGTCCGTCGTT
>CAYGIB010000212.1:0-3867 GCA_964349735.1 uncultured Oscillospiraceae bacterium
TTTCGGATGATGCGACCATCGGAATTATGTATTTTGCCGGCACCGAGGTTCCGGATGTGTCCAAATTCATCACCGAGAAGCCTTTGCCGGATGCCGACTTCAAGGACGTCATGCGTAAAGTTCAGTTGGAGCTTTTACCTCGAGTCAAGCTTGCCCGAGCCATCGTTCAGCCCGCCGCAACGCAATCGGTTTATGCCGAAGCAACGGTTGGCGCAACCGATGATTCCGGATCGACTGAAGCCGACAAGGTAACAAAGGACAAACAGGCTCCCAGTGTCATGTCCTTGCTTAAAGCAAGGCCCTTCAAACGTTTGTATTTCTGGTTCATTGTTGCGGTCGGGATACTGACCATCGCTTCTCTAGTCGCTCTCTACGTCAATTTTATTATGTGAGGTGCAAGATGAAAAATTTTAAACGCAAGTACGAATTTGAAACGAATGTCCCTGTTCCCGGAATTGAAGAAATCATGAAGGTTGCTGCGAATTTTTCCGAGCCGCAAGAAAATGGAAACAAGGCGGAACCGGAAATGAATAAATCTAAGATTCAAGCCAGCCCTTCTCCCAAATTTGACAAGGGTATGTCGTCCATCAGAAGTCAAATGATGGTTCTGGCCGAAGCGGTCGCCGAGGATGAGGTAGGGGCTCGCAGGCAAAAAGAATTGTCGAAGACGCAACAGGAAGCCGTCGAGCAGCCGGTCGAAGAAATGGTTCAGAGTGAAAAGGAAGATAAAAAAGAGATTAATACGGAGAAATCGGAGTCTCCGGAGACTTAAGTCAGAATATACGATTATATAACGCTTCGACGAACACATACACAGTACAAAGAAAAATACTTATCAGAGAGAACCGGGCGGTGACCGTCTGGTTTTTCCATTTTTTCGAGTTGTCCTCTCCAATTTTACCACTTTCTCGAAAATGGTCGTGAATCGGAGTTTTCACAGTGCGTAAAATGCTGATATTCAAAAATCTTTTCAAAGAAATCTTCACGATTCCTGCGCCTCCGTCGACGATGAACACGAGACATATAATAAGGTAAGAGAGAGGATTGCGTGAAAAGAGTGCACTCAGAGCAATAATCATGCCGAGACTTCTGGAGCCCGCGTCGCCCATCAGTAAGAGACTCGGATTCGTATTAAACCACAGATAGGCGAATAGAGACCCGATAACCACCGGAATAAAGGGCGTCCATGCGTTGGTTGTACCTAAGGTTAACGATAATCCGAAGAATGCCAGCAGAGAAATGACAGTCAGCGAAGATGCCAGTCCGTCGACTCCGTCGGTGCAATTGGTAACATTGATCGACGCCCATACCAGCAAAGTGGCCAGCGGAATAAACACCATTGCCGGGAGGGTATAAAATTGCCCCGAAAAGGGCAGGTATATCTCGGAGCCCATGTTAAAGAAAAAAACAACTGCGGCCGCAAAAGAGACGAACAGATCCAAAAGTCCCTTGAAATATTCGTGCCAGGAATTCTTTGCCCGATCGTCCAGAAAACCGAAAAGCATCGCAAGAAAAATTATCGCAAAAAGCGAAAGGGTGTACCGGTTGATTGGCAAAAATATGACGGCGGAGAGTAAAACCGCCGAAATAAAAAAGAGTCCGGCCCCTGTGGGTTTGCCGACACTTACATCCGCTTGGGAAGCATATGCGCGCCCCCGATCCCTTGGCAGAATTCTGCCGAAGGCGAACAGCGCAACAAAGGTGACGATTAGGGCAAAAAGGGCGGCAATTCCCGAAATAAAAACCGGATGCAGATCCGGAAATAAATGATCAATCAACGATCGATTCCCCCTGAGCGAAAAATTTGCGGGGCAAGCCCCCAAAACTCATAGACATAATATCACAAATTGACTCAAAGTCGACGAAATGATACATTGTCGGAGTATAATAGAGCGAACAAAAAGCGCGAATAAGTGCGTTTCCCGGAGGAATGACCCATGGATTATCGGACAGAAATCGCGGCCAGGATATCGACGGTGACCGGACTTTCCGTAACCGCGACAGATAAATTGATTGAAGTACCGCCGCAAACAGAGCTTGGAGACTATGCATTTCCGTGTTATTCCTTATCCAAAATTCTCCGGAAGGCGCCGGCCGCGATTTCAATCGAACTCGCCGCAGATCCGCGCTTAACGGACTCCTGGATTGAGAAGGTGGAGGCCGTTGGACCTTATCTGAACTTCTTTATCGATCGCGGGCATGTCGCCCGTACGGTTATTACCCGGATATTTGAGCTGGGTGAGCGTTTCGGAGAAAGCGACGAGGGTAAGGATAAGACTGTAATCGTGGAGTTTTCCTCTCCGAACATCGCCAAACCATTTCATGTCGGACATGCCTTTACAACGGTCCTGGGGAACTCTTTGTCGCGTATCTATAAGAAACTCGGGTACGAAGTTGTCCGGATGAACCACTTAGGCGATTACGGGACTCAGTTCGGGAAGCTCATCACCGCATACCGCTTGTGGGGCGACGAGCAGGCCTTCCTAGCCGCACCGATTGAAGAACTTCTTCGAATCTACGTAAAGTTTCACGAGGCGGAAAAGGAAGATCCGGGCCTTGCGGATCTGGCACGCGAGAATTTTCGAAAGCTTGAAGAAGGTGCCCCGGAGGAAAAGGCTCTGTGGGAAAAATTTCGCGACATGTCGCTTAAAGAGTTTGCCGCCGTTTACGATAAGATGGGGGTCTCATTCGACAACTATAACGGCGAGAGCTTCTACAGCGACCGCATTCCCGAAGTCTTGAGCCTTCTTAAAGAAACGGGTATCCTCGTTGAAAGTCAGGGCGCTCAGGTCGTCATGCTCGATGATTACGGTCTTCCGCCGTGCATCATAATCAAGTCCGACGGAACGACCATATATGCCTCAAGAGACTTGGCATCCGTGATGTACCGGTACGAGAAGTACCGCTTCCACAAGAATATCTATGTAGTCGGACTGCCTCAGTCGCTCCACTTCAAGCAAGTTTTCGCTGTCCTTGACAGGGCCGGACGGCCATACGCCAAGGATTGCATCCACGTCGGATTTGGACTTGTTAAGTTTAAAAACATGAAGTTTTCGACGCGAGAGGGAAATATCGTCGTCTTGGACGAGCTTTTGAATGAGAGCATCTCAAAAACCCGGGATATTATCAAATCTAACGCACTGATTCGTGAAACGGGCATGAGTGACGAGCATATCGAAGAGATTGCGAACAAGGTTGGAATCGGCGCCGTTATCTATACGTATCTTCGCGCCGGCCGAGAGAGGGACATCATTTTCTCGTGGGAAGAGATGCTCGACTTTGAGGGCGATTCGGCACCGTACCTGATTTATACATATGCGCGAACGAGATCAATTTTAAGAAAAGCCGCCGAGCGTGGTATCTTTTCCGATATCATGAAGGAGGCTGATTTTTCGCTGCTCACCTCGGACGACGAGACTGCCGTTATCAAGCTGCTGTCGGAAATACCGGATGCGATTGCCCACGCAGCCTCGACCAACGAGCCCTTCATGGTAGCGCGAATGGCGGCCCAGATTGCTCGCGCTTTTAACCGATTCTATAATAATTCAAGTATATTGGCCGGGACCGATACAGGGCTTCGCTCGGCCCGTCTCGCACTTTGCGATACAGTATGTACAGGACTTTTAATTTGCACGAACCTGCTCGGCATTGAAGTTGTGGAGCAGATGTAAGATCGAGGTAGTTGCGATGGAAATGCCCCAATACTCCGAACTGGTTTATGAGCGGCCATCCGTCGAGGATTTTCGCGAGTGTGCCATGAGAACGAGGCTCCGGTTGATGACCTCCAAGGACATCACGCTGGTGGAGTCTTCGCTGGCGGAGCTTCAGAAGCTCATAAGCAAGTTCTATACGGCCGAATCCCTGAGC
>CAYGIB010000213.1:0-3843 GCA_964349735.1 uncultured Oscillospiraceae bacterium
TGCGGCTCGGATCGTAAACGTAGCTTCCCGCCTCGCCCGTGCGCCCGCCCGGATACATCCTACTCGTAAGCAGATTTCTTGCGTTATACTCGAAAAGCATCGCGTTCCCGGCCGCGTTCGTCTGGGATAGGACGTTACCGGCAAGGTCGCAGGAATTATTACTACCTCTCGAAAAGCGCCACGAGCGCGGTCTTCTGTCTGAGAAAAATATTCAGTTGTCAACGAATCATGGACCTTGGGTTCACAGCCATTTATGAAAATAATCTTGATATAACTGCTAATTGAGTCCTTTTCATCCATTATTCAGTTTTCAAGTTCCACTAGCCCATATTTCTACTTCGACTTGGTACCAACTAGTTAACTTCATGACTGCTTATTTCCGTAGCAAGGTGCTTCTGTTTTGGTATTGATTCGTTTAGCTCTGAAAGTTTACACAAAATCATGTGCCGTCTCACCCAAAGTAAATCGGCAATAAAAACTACTCCATTTCAACAATATAAATCAGGTAGTCGGTGTCGTTGTATGTCTCATATTTGTAGTCACTTATTTCGTCTGTCTCACTGAGGTCAGTGTTGGTAAGAATGATGCAATCCTGCAATTGAAAAAGCACCTCTCCCTGATATGTTATAAGTCCATAATTACCTTCTTTATCCGTTACTACGACGACGTTTTGTTTCGGAAAATCATAATACTCGGAAAATACAATTATTTTCGGATCTCCCATCGGGTTTATTAGTGCTTCAGACTGTCCGATCTGCGCGATAATTTCCGGATTATCCGCAAAATCTTCATAGAAAGCATCCGGTACTACACCACCATGATCTGACCAGCACTTCATATCCACCTTAGTTCCATCGCTACTGATAAATCCATCGATATAAAAGTAATTATAGCCTTGAACAATGTTTTCTTTATACGTAAATTCCCAGCAATCGATCGATGGATTATATGTACTTATCGTAAGATCATCTGCTTCAAAGAGGATACTCCCCTGCAAATCAATAAGATAGCAGCCTTCATTTTTTGTAGCTGAAAATATCCCTGTGGGAGAGAGGTAAATCATATCATATTGTGTGCTGATAATCTCTTTCCCGTCAAGATCATAAACACCATACCGACCATCTTTTTCAATGAGCACATATCCATACTCGACATTACTCACGCCTCCCAATACAATACCGCCTGTCTTGAAGTTTAATGCCCCTGATTTTTCATTCAACTCAACATAAGCAAATTCATCTCCGTCAGAATATGATATGAAATCGTATATTGGATCAACAATGAACTGTCCCTCTTCCAGGGCCAGAAGACCCCAATGTTCGCCGTTAGGAGACACCGTCACATACATAACATTACGGAGCGGCCTGCTAAAGGCCCACGAGTAATCCGTTCTTGCAACATAATGATTTCCGCTCAGATCATATATGTCCGCTTTGACCGCCTGTGGATCGAGAGGATCATATTCTCGGGACATAAAGTAATTTCCTTTGTCCGTCACCATATAGATCTCTTGTTCCTGAAAATCAACGACAATTGCCCCTTCCCTATCAATAATTCCATACTCATTAGTATTTGAAACGATAAAATAATTGTTGGATGTTAAAACGATCGATGTATAGATTGGCTCAACAATCACGTTCCCTTTCGTGTCAATCAGTCCCTTATGTCCACGCTCATCAATTATGCACCGATCAAAATGGAATCCGTTATCCACGCCTTCAAACTGCGGCTCCAATACCATCTTGCCTGTCGTATCGATAAATCCGTAGAGCCCGTCGATCTTGACCGCGGCCAGGCCTTTCGAGAAGTTGTTTGCTTCCTCGTACTGCGGCGGAATCACTTCCTCGCCCTTTTTGTTTACGAAGCCCCATAAGCCATGGGCACAGAAGCGCGCCAGACCGTCTTCAGTAAAAAGATATAATTGCTCGTATTTCGGTTCAACGACCACTTCGCCGGTCACCGAAAGCATCCCGTAGAGCTCGGTGCCGGGCGCATAGGTTGGAATGGGAGTTGGAGTGGGCATGGGCGTTGCTTCCGCCGTTACAGATGTCCCGCTGGCTTTCGTTGATGTTTCTTTTCCGCACTTCTCACAAGACACGCACGCCGTAAGAATCACGACAACCACCACGATAATAACAACAGCTATTTTTCTTGTCTTCATTGTTGTTTTCCCTTCTTCAATCACAAGAGACTAATCAAAGTATCTCTTCACGCCCACAATGCTCTCAGCAGAAAATCTTTCCCCCAATTTCATAATAACCAAATCATATGTGCTATTAAAAGTTTGTATTGTCCACCCATTCCCAAGATAGATTCCAGCATGATCCACATAGCCATCCCTTTCAGATTTCGGGTTGCTAAACAAGTTGCTTAAATCATAATATAAAACGTCTCCAGGTCGAAGTAGGCTCTCATCAAGAATGGTGTTGGATAATTTTTTATTAATCATTTTTTCTTTACTGTAATCTTGAGTCGACTTCTCCGTAAACTGGTATTCTCCATTCCCTGTTTCCGTAAAAGTATATCGATCAAAATATGGACCGTTATAAATGACATCCCCCGGGCTTGCCGTACCGTCCATGGAATATGCCGTCCACATTTTATTTGACGATCTTCCCTCGTTTACGTTACCATAATCTCCATCTTTTGAACTTATCGGGTAACCTAATAATTTGAAAAGTGTCCGCGCAAAACCTCCGCAGTCTGTATTCTTATGTTTAATATTATATACTCTGGGTGGATCAGCCGCTTTGTCTTCCGCCGTCGGATACGGCGTTCCCAACCATGTTACCGCTTCAAGAATGAACGCAATCTCATATTCGGTCAAATCCGGGATTGCCTCAAAAATTCCCAGCAGAACATCTTCAACAGTCATGTTTGGGTTATCGTATACATACCCTGTTTGATCATAATTATACCCGTCATTATTCGTTACGGCTTGTTCGGCATTGCCAGTTCTTTCTTCTTGCTCTTTCCCTTCCTCCCAATTTCTGATATGCATTTCCATCGCATTCAGGTAATTATCACTTCCCATATATATGGCACCCGCAATAGTACCCTCCACAATCTTCGTCTTCGCAAACTCCGGATTGTCTTTCAAGTAGTCCGTAATGGTATTATTTCGCTTCGTTCTCTCTGTCTGCTCGTTTTCTTTTTGAAGCTCCAAATAATGGATATACTGTGCTTCTCCGGCATTATTGACAACCGGTTGATTGGATTTAATATAAGTTATCTTGTTTGAACCTCCTTGCTTTTTCGAAATACTCTTTGGCTTTTTGTAATCAATAATTGTGCCAGGCGTAGACCCCATCACGTGAGGTGCATGCCCCGTCGGATCGTAATACCTCATCGGACTATTATAACAATACGTATACAAATTCAGGCTCAGCGGATCCCCCGCGCTGCCCATAAACGTATCTTCCTGCAGGAACCGCGCGGTGGTCGGATCATACATGCGGGCATTGAGGTAGTAGAGCCCGGTCTCCTCGTCATACTGGTAGCCCGCGAAAAGGATCGTGTTGCTTACATCCCCGGTCTGCTCCAAAATGTTTCCGAATGGATCGTAGTCGTAGGTCGCGGCGACGCTGCCCCCGGGCGTCAGTAGCGCCGTCACATCCGCATGTGCGTTGTACATGTAGAAGAACGCGTCCGCGCCGACGGTGCGCAGCAGAAGATTCGTGCCGTAGACATTTCTACCCGTGACGTCACCCAGAGCATTTTTCTCCAGGACAACACGTTGGTACTCGTACAAATATCGAGTCGTTGCTCCGTTCACGATTTTAGCAACACGCAGGCCGTCCCCGTTATAGATATTTTCGACAGTCGTACCGTTTTCCGTCACAG
>CAYGIB010000214.1:0-3835 GCA_964349735.1 uncultured Oscillospiraceae bacterium
CCGTCACCGAACCCGCAAGCAAGCGGACTGAATACACTTATGATGCGGCCGGGAACCGGAGCACGCAGACGGTGACCGAGACCGGCGAAGATGAGAGCGTCACGGTTATTCGCACGACGTATACCTACGATGTCCGGAACCGACTGATTCAACTTCAGAAGCACGATATCTCCGACGCCTTGCTGGATCCGATCTTACTGGACGTGACGGACTACACGTATGACCATAGCGGCAACCAGCTTCAGACCACGCGCACGATCTACACCGACGGCGTCGCCGGAACTCCGGTGATGCTACAAAGTAACACCTACGACGTCTGGAACCAGCTGATCCGCACCGAGACCGAGAACGGAACAATCGTTGAAAACGCGTATAACGGCGACGGACGGCGCGTCATTAAGACCGTAAACGGAGCTTCGACGTACTATCTCTACGAATACGATAAGGTGATCCTTGAAACCAACGTTTATGGCGATGTGACCGGTAGAAATGTCTACGGCCTCAATCTTTTGATCCGCACGGTCGGGATTGACACGTTCTACTATATGTATAACGGGCACGCGGATGTAACAGCCTTGCTGACGCCAGAAGGGACCGTCGCGGCTTCGTACTACTACGACGCGTTTGGAAACATTTTGGAGCAGACCGGCGATGTTAATAACTCGGTGCTTTTCGCGGGGTACCAGTACGACAAGGAGACCGGGCTCTATTACCTGAACGCGAGAATGTATGACCCGGTCACCGCAAGGTTTATGCAGGAGGATACGTTTGCGGGGCAGCAGAGTGATCCGCTGAGCCTGAATTTGTACACGTATTGTCACAATAGCCCGCTGATGTACTTTGATCCGACGGGGCACTACACGGAGTATTCGTACGAGACCCGGGGGTACTACAATTACCACGGGAACCAGTTGTCGATGGACGGCGCAAGCGATAACTTAGCCCAGCGCGAGATGCGCAAGGCGATGTGGCAGGAGTATCCGGGGAAAACGGTCAGCAACGCCGGGGAGGCTGCGATGGTGAGCGCCGGATACGGAGGAAATGCATTTAAGTCGCCGCCGGTGGTGTATAAGACCGTGAAGGTCGCGAAGGAGGTCAAGGAAGATCATACGAACAGCAATACGATGCAGGAATATGAGTACCAGGTGCAGATGAGAGAGAGGATGGAGGCGAAAGACGCCGCAACCGACAATCTCCTGGGAATCTTTGAGGGAAATGAAGCGGCCCTTACCCTGATTAACTCCGGCCTTGAGCTTTATGATACATATCGGTGGGAGTATCGGGCGATGGCCACTGAAGCACTGATCGAGGCAGGGCTCGAACCGACAGAGGAGAACATTGAATATATTGCGGTGAAGGCCTTTATTGGTAATTATCTGCAATCGCAGATCCAAGATCCGGATTCGGCGAACCTTTCTTGGGGCGGTTTTGTCGACTTCGTTAACCAGAGTGATAACGCTCTGGGTCGATCGATAGGTCAAACGGTTCGAACGGTAGATACGGTCGTAAAGGGTGCCGTTGGATTGTATAATGCGGTTGAAGGTGCAGGAAGAGCGATCGGAAACTATGCTTGGTCTATGACCAACTCTACAAATGCATTTGTGGACGCGATTCAGGGAGACATCTCTTGGGATGAGTGTAACGAAATCCTCACCGAAGATAATAGAATAAGAAATTCGATTACTATCGGACATTACAGCGGCTATGTCGATGCGGCCGTAGGACTCGTGACAGGTCTTCCGGGTACGCTCGAGTACATCGGTGTTGGCAGCACGTATATCCAACAGGCCACCGGTTCAGTTATATCCGCAAAAGACGACTTTCTCATCAGTGCCCTCGACCTGAGCCGAGAAGACTATATGCAGGGCAAGAGCATCGCAACCGTTGCGGTAGTCATCGTAACACTCGTTATCGCTCTGGGAAAGAGCATGGCGAACACGGCGGCGAAGAATGCGGCGAAGGAGCCGATTGGTCCAGATTTCAAACCAAACGGGCCTGCAGTGCAAGAAGGAATAAATCCCAATTCATTGATACCCAAGAAAGTATTAAACACATTGGACCCTCAGAGAATGGCTGATGCAGTCAAATATGCAGGTAATAGACCAATCATAGTTGATAAATTGGGGGGAGTGCTTGATGGTCATCATAGGCTCGCATATGCGATTAAGAATAACCAAGCGGTTGATGTATCTATTGGATATTAGGAGAAAAGAAAATGCAAAAAGATATTCCTGTCTTAACACATAGAATTTTGGTCTTGATTCGATCTGAGATCGAGAATGAATCAAATACTGCAATACTAAGAACACTAATAGATTCAATGCAAAATGAGAATACGCCGGATGAATTAATTAACTGTATCATACAAATAAGTCCGTTGTACTCTGAAATGCTTGGGGTTTCTTTCTCTAGTAAAGAAAATCGGACTCTTACTCCGAAGCAGGAAAAAATATACAAACACGTTATGAAGTATGCGATGAGTCTGATATATGACAAAATCATGGAAAGGCAATATGATTATGCGTATGATATCGTCGATTGTATTCATGCTTTTCCTGATGTATTTATCGAAGCGGATATAAAGACGCTGAAACGTTATTGGAAAATCTATATTGAGCCGATCAGAAAGAAGTGGGACGGTCGTTTGTTTGATGATGTTCGTCAGCATTTTGGGAGATAGTGAGAATGATTTTGTCTCAGTAACGGTTCACAAAAATGATAACGGAGAAAAATCATGAAAAAGCAAGTCGTGTATGCTTACTGCTTTGAAGTGAATTGTTCAGAGTGCAACCGGAAAAAGAAAATATACTATACGTTGCCTGATTTTGGTGATCCGCCGATTATCCTAAAATGTAAG
The DNA here is from genome assembly GCA_964349735.1 of uncultured Oscillospiraceae bacterium. Taxonomy (GTDB): domain Bacteria; phylum Bacillota; class Clostridia; order Saccharofermentanales; family Saccharofermentanaceae; genus JAAYCT01. Next base: position 2,858 of record CAYGIB010000214.1, read on the forward strand.
GAATGTGGAGAATTATATTGGTATACGCCTGAGGATGATGCATATATCCGTCCAATTCGCGATCAATTAATAGGAAAAAAATGTGTTTTATGCGGTTCATTCCTTCTTGAATCATTATGCCCGACACACAAATATATTGACTGTTGTAATCAAGAAATATCACTGGATGACGATTTTTATCGCTCTAATCCCCATAAAGAAAGCATAATGGAAGAAGTTGAAGTGAACTTAATCTACTCGTAATTTGCACAGTTAAGTCTTTAATGGATGAGTGTAATGATAAGGGCATAAAACATTACCTCGTACCTTGCTACGTAAATAATCAGCAGAATTCGGGACTATCAAAAAGTCCGTTAGAAAGAAAATCCGGGCAGTGTAACTTGATAATTGAATAATGCAAGATAAAAAGGTATAAAAAAGAGCGCGGATGTCGAGATCCGCTTAAAGAGAACAGGAGAAGAGTGTGTTTTAGGCAGGGACGATGCCGTATCCCAGGTTTACCAATTCTCGGATCATGTGACCAACGCGTTTCCTTTCGACAGCCGCTCTTCTCTCCTTAAAACACAATTCATTGTAGCTCGATCGGCCTTTCAACAGGGTGTAGACAATAACCAGCAGTTTACGGGCCAAGGCGATAATCGCTTTTTTAGCTCCCAGACGTTGTTTCATGCGCCAGTACCAAGACGACAGATAAGTGTTCCGTTTCCCGGCAATAACCCACGAGACCTCGCAGAGCATGGATTTAAGGTAGGGGTTTCCCTTATTGATGCGAGCCTTTTTCTTCTTCCCGGCACTTTCATAATTACCAGGGCTAACCCCCGCCCAGGAACACAGATGTTGGGACGTCTTAAATCGGGACATATCATTACCAATCTCTGCAATGATACTGGCGGCGGCAATATCACTGATGCCGGGGATGGTTTTTGCTTGTGCCCGCGTAACATGTCCTTGTGCTGACGGAGTTGCCTGTCCGTCGTT
>CAYGIB010000215.1:0-3820 GCA_964349735.1 uncultured Oscillospiraceae bacterium
AGTGCAGTATGCCATTGAGACACAAAACCCGCAGACGGCTTCCGCGATCGAAGCATTTATTGAATCGGTCAACGCGGACGGAACAATGACGATGGAAAAAACCGGGGACGTCGAAACTGCTATAACCGCGGTGGCAAAAGGTGAAATTTCGGCGGTGATCATTTTTGAGGAACCGCTTGGCATTCAAATTTGGGAAGGCAGTAATAGAATCAATAATCGCGCCATTACGGCGGTGATGAAAGGGTTTGCGCAGACATTCCGGTCGATTTCCGCCGTATCGGCGATCGCTCCGGAAACGCTGGGAAAACTGGCTTCTGAGGACCTGAACGCGGATCACGTCAGTCCCAAGGACTTGGGCGCCAACCGGACGATGCTGGATTATTATGCCATTGCCATGCTCGTCATGCTCACGATGATGTGTGCTATCTCCGGAGCATATGCGTTCACCCGGGAGCGAGCCTCCAACACCTTGAATCGGCTGATCCTGTCACCCAAAAACCGATGGGCGCTCTATTTACAGAAGATTTTCGGGACCATTCCGCAGATCATACTGCAGATATCGGTCATGATGAGTATCAGCGTGTTCGTTTTCGGTGCTCATTATGCCCGGAGCTTTCAGGGAAACGCGTTCTTATTTCTGATGTACTTTGTCATTGCGCTGGCGTTGATATCGCTCGGTGCACTTCTGGGTCTTTTTCTGAAAACGGACCCGACCGCGGTTCTTCTGCCGCTTCTGTGGATCACGATGTTCTTTGGCGGGACATTTTCAAAAGGTTTGTACATCGAGAGTATCAGTCCCTATATGCCAAGCTATATCATTGCGGGCGCATCTTTTGATATCACGTTGTTCGGACGATATGAACAGGGTCTTCGGGTGATTGGAGTTGCCGGATCATTACTCATCATTACGCTGGTTGCCGGAGTGATCGCATTTAACCGGATGGAGGAGCAACGATGAAAAACATTTTGCTGTTAATAAGAAACAGTATACAAAGAAATAAAGTCACTGTGTTTTCCGCTTGTATATGCGCGCTCAGCCTGAGCTTAATTATGGCGCTTTTCGGGAATATAACGGGCGACGACACGATTTCGCGGATCAAAATCGGGCTGATCGATCACGATCGCACAGCGCTCTCCGCAGATTTCAGACACTACATGACCGATACCCTGAATATTCAGCTGATCGAGGATCAAACATTTGAGGAACTCTCGATGACGCTGATTAACAGAAACATTTCCGTGATCGTCGAGATCCCTGAAAATTTCGAAAACGCGATGGTGAACGGACACCCCGAGGACCTGATTGCTACATCGCTCAGCGACTTTGAAAATGCTGCTTTTGTGGATGCCTATTTGAACAGCTACATGAATAGTATAAACATTTTGGGTGTAAGCGCCGCAGGGGACAAGGATGTCTTTCATGAACTGCTCCACGAATCCGAAAACCGGAAGATCTCCATCCGGAGCACGGCAGTTCCGAAGCTGACAAGCGGCCTGGCGGACGATGAGATGGTATTCATTGACGATTCGGTTTATGCGGATTCTTTTTTACCCTCCATGGGATTCTACATGATGTTTGGATTTTTCTTTGCGATATCCATCGCATTCATGGTTTTTGATGACAGAAGCAGCGGTATATTTCATCGAATTCAATCCACTCCGGTTACATCCGCGCAATATATTATCGGTTCAACGCTTTTCGGGGTGGTCAACGGCCTACTGATCATTGGCTTGTTTTTCGCGTATCTGTTCCTGTCCCGGACGAAAATCGGTGTCCCATACGGGAACACCATTCTGCTGATGGTTCTTATGATGCTGTTCATGGTCGGATTTGCGCTTATGCTCGCACTTATTATGAAAAGTAAAAGTTCCGTACTCACGGTGATCTTCGCGTACAGTTCCATGGCCAGCATGATCGGAGGCGCCTGGTTCCCGATCGAATTCGGACCGGATTCCTTGCAGAAGCTTGCGAAAATAACCCCGAACTATTGGTTTATGGACGCATTCAACAAGATGCAGGAAAACAGTCGTGCCAACATTGTCTCGAACATCATTGTTCTGGTATTATTTATTGTGTTAGTGTACCTTGTTTCCGCCATCCGGTTTACGCAGAACAAAAACGCGTAATACCGCGGAGCCTCGCTTCCGACAAGGCAGGAGAAGAAATGGTTGATAAGACGCTACTCTTCTTTCTGGTAAAAATTGCAGCGATTGTATCCATTTTCATGATCAACACGAACGATGCAGATGTAGCGATGAACGCAATATATGCACTGGGCTTTGCCTGTATCTGCCTCCTTCAACTTCTCTTGCATAAAGTCTGGAACAAGAAAAACGTGTCGCTCGCCCTCATTGTCGCGGCGCTTACAGCAGGCATCCTGCTCGGAATGGGCGAGTTTTTCCCCTTGATTTCGCTTCTGATCTATGAAGGCCTGGATCTTCTGATCAGCGAAAAGAGCAAATACGTCCTTCTTTTCATCGTGCTTGGCCTTCTGTTTTTTGTGGCGGAGCCCGAACTGATTTTCGCTGTTATTGCCGGAGTGCTTGTCCTTTTCGCGATATCCGGAACATGGGCACTTGCGAAAATCGATTTTTACAGACAAACCGTCGCTTCGCAGAAACAGGAAATGGATGACCTGCGCGAAAAGCTCTCGGACAACAAGCGGCTTATAAAGACCCTCAAATATACCGCATCTCTGGAAGAGCGGAATCGTCTCGCGGCCCGCATCCATGACAAGGTCGGCCACGGAATATCGGGGAGCATCATCATGCTGGAGGCGGCGCTTCTGACCCTAAAGAAGGATCCGGTCCAAGCGGAGGCGGCGATTCAAAAAGCGGCTATAAATCTGCGCGAGGGCGTGGATGATATCCGCCTGTCGCTTCGCGAAGAGCGTCCGGAACGAAGCGTGCTGGGGCAAAGCGAGATCAAAGCAGCCCTCGAAGAATTTGAGTCAGCGTACGGCATACAGACCGTTTTCAAGTCGAGCGGCCGGCTCGAATCCATCAGCGGCGAGATCTGGTCGTGCATCGGCGACAATCTGAACGAAGCGCTGACAAATAGCCTCAAGCATTCCGGCGCATCGATCTTCACGCTCGAAATATCCGTAATGAACAAGGCCATTAAGGCAGAATATAAGGACAACGGAAAATCCGCAGCCCTTTTCGAAAAGGGACTGGGCCTCGAGGCGATCGAAGAGCGCACCATCAAAGCGAACGGGCGGTGTTTTTTCGAAAAGACCGAGACCGGGTTTACGATCACGAATGTTTTCACCGCATAACGAAAACGGAAGCACGAATGACACGTGTAGAGGGAGCCACATGATAAAAATGATACTTGCCGATGACGACGCGATCATTCGCGAGGGGCTCAAGATGATCATCGAGACCCAGCCGGATATTATACTGGTCGGCATGGCGCGCGATGGCCGGGAGGCGGTCGATCTGTGCCGGGAACTGCGACCCGATGTGATCCTGCTCGACATCCGGATGCCCGTACTCGACGGAATCGACGCGGCGACCTTTATTCTTGCCGAAAAGCTCTCCGCCCCCCTCCTGCTCACAACATTTGACGAAAGTGACCTCATTATGCGCGCGCTCAAGGCCGGCGTTCTCGGATATATACTCAAGAACAGTCCCGCGGAAAGGATCCTGTCCGCGATCCGAACCATTGCCGCCGGCGGCACCGTTTTCGGACAGGATATACTCGGATACATTCGGGAACAGGTCAGCCGGAAAACGACCGAAAACAGTGTCTTTGAATTGATGTCCGTCCGTGAAATGGAAGTGGTCGAGCTCATCGCCGAGGGCCTGTCCAACAAGG
>CAYGIB010000216.1:0-3800 GCA_964349735.1 uncultured Oscillospiraceae bacterium
CAATAATTCGATCCCCTCGGGAATCACCGCCCCGTCCTCGTCCTGGACGACGGAATAGTCAAACGGCAGCCGGATGTGGTCAAATCCCCAATCGCGGATCCGGCGAACATCCTCCTGTGTGAAAAAGCGCTCGTAATGCTCCTTCTGGTGATCGCACTGCGATAAGTATCCGCCAATATTGATGCCACGAAAAAGTTTCATGCTTGCCTCCCGCGCTCATCACGCCGATTCATGCTCTTTAGTTGAAGAATCACACAGAAACCACAACATTGATACCGTTATTCTGTCATTTCTGTCGTATTTATGACATACTCATGACAGGTACGCGCGCAAAGCGCTCACCTGCAGATGCCATGCGAAAAGCGCCGCGGTGCGGCTAATTTTTTCGAACACGGGAGATTTCGACCATGCTTTCAGACCGGGAGCTTTTCTATAAGGAATATGTGCGACGGGAGAGCAGTGCTTTTCGAGCGCCATATCCGCCGGAGTTGGCGTTCTACAACGCGATCAAATCCGGCGATGTGAATCGCACGAAAGACTTTCTCTCCCCCTCGATCATAGAGAAGAAAGGCCTTGGCCTATTATCCGATCACCCGCTTCAGAACCTCAAGTACCACCTGATCATCACGATCGCGATGATCGCCCGCTATTGCATCGAGGGAGGCATGGATCTGTCCGATGCCTACGGCTTAAGCGACCTCTACATTCAGAAGACCGACCGCAGTAAGACCCCTCCGGAAATCGAGGACATTCACCGGGCAGCGTGTCTGGATTACGCGAATCGGATGCGCCTCCTGCGCAAGCGCAAGGTTCATTCCGAACATATCACAAAATGCCTCGATTTTATCTGCGACCACCTGCACACGCGGATCACCGTCGCCCTTCTGGCCGGGCACACAGGGCTCGACCCCTCTTATCTGTCACGACTTTTTAGAAAAGAGGTCGGTGTTACGATCACCGAATATATCCGGACGCAGAAAATCGATACTGCCAAAAACATGCTCGTCTATTCCGACTACGGCTCGGCGCAAATCGCCTCGATTCTCGCCTTCCCGAGCCAGAGTTACTTCTCCGAAATCTTTCGGAAGCACACCGGCATGACTCCGCGTCTCTATCGAAAAACGCACTTCCGGGAAACCGGGCTCGGGCGGCGGGATGCCGGTGTCGTTCGGGATATGAGCGGTGGCGAGTGTTAGGGGTATAACAATAAATTGGGTGCGTTTATATTGCGCTTATATAAAGTATTGTTGATCTAAAAAATTGTACGCTTCCAGGGAATTATCCCGTCATCCTTGCTCATATTCCGTATGTTTTCTTGACCTCGTCCCGGAATTTCTGAAGTGCCGCGTCCTTATCTTTCACCCCGTTTACGTATTGTTGTACGACTTCTCCGAATTCATACAAGATATCGGAATCGTAAGGATGAACCAGCTTTCCGTTGATGTCCCGGTCTGCCGCTTCACAAAAAGCTTCATAGAAATTCTGCCCGCCCAAATAATCGCTCAGACCGGAATTTTCGAAAAGTCCCTGAATTTCTTCGGCGACTTTTGCGCTGCTGATTAGGTCGCCGGCGATTTGTTGGAGAGGAGAATCATCATACTCAGACCCGGCCATAACCGGATCAATAGCCGATAAGTATTCCCACGTATATTCTCCCGTCGCCCAATCGGTCAGCGCTTTCTCGTTGAGCGTCACGAAAGAGATAAACTCTTCGGCGAGTTCCTTATTCCGGGCGTTCTCGGGGATACCCAACCAGGTTCCTCCCCACGCGTTCCGAACCGGGCCGGGCACTGCCCCCCAGTCGCCTTCCGTGTTCTCACCAAACGCTTGAATAAGATATGTGAGTCCCCATGTCGGCAGGATATAACAGAACACCTGAAGCGGCAAACCGTTCTGATCGATCAGATTATCGCCAATTCCGTCAAACCAGGTTGACCGCCATTGACCTTCCGCAAAAGCGTATCCGTTATCAACGAACATTTTCGCGGTCATCATGTATTCTTCCATTTTGGGATCAATGTTTAGCTTATCGTTCACGACCCACGGTTCCGATCTATCGCCCAGGAACACCCGTTCTAAATCCTGATAGGAGGCAATCATATAGGTCTTGCCGGAAGACTTATCATGAACAGTTTGGGCTGCCTGCGTGAAACCATCCATGTCTTGCAACAATGCCTGAATTTTCACCGGATCGTCCGTTCCGAAATATTGTTTCGCCAGACTGCGGCGATAATACACCATCATCGGAGTGAACTGGTACGATAACGCCCTCAGTTCCCCGGACATCGCATCGGTGCCGATATCAAGCGTATAGGGATACATACCGATCTCTTCCGCTTTCGGACCCAATACGGATAGATCCGAAAGCATGTCTTCTTTTTCGACGAATTCTTTAATGAAATCAAATTCAAGTGTGACAACATCCGGTCCCGAGGACGATGATGTGTAGGTCGTCAATTTATCGTAATAATTATAATCGTAAGTGCTTACAACCTCAAGATTGATTTGAACATCCGGATTCTCTTTCATGAAAGCAAGCGTATGGACCTTGATTTCATTGGTGAAAGTCAGAATGCTCAGTTCGCCGGACAATTGTCCATCGGAGGATTCGGGCGTCACCTTCAGATCCTCCTCGGTATAATAACCGGGATCAATCAATTTCTCGCGGTAGTTGTTCGCGTCCACCACGGTCGATTCGCATAAAAGAGTCGGTATGACTTTGGCACCGTTGTCAAATGTTTTTGTATCATTAATCGGAACAGAATTGCCGCGGACAATCGCATCGACCATTTCGACGACACCCCGAACCAGTTCACGGGTATCCTTGAAAACCGACATGGACTGCTTACCTTTGATGATGTTTTTAATGTTCTCCCGATCGCAATCTTGCCCCGTGATGACCGGAAAATCCACTCCGGCTTCGAAGCCGGCCGCAGTCAGCGAGTTCGCGATGCCAAGCGCGAGGGAATCGTTCGGGGAAAGAACAGCATCCAGCGCTTCATCATCGTCATAGTATGCAGTCAACAGGTCGTCCATTCTGGTTTGAGCGAATTCGGTCTTCCAGGCCTCCGTCGCGATTTCTTCGAAGTCGATCTGGCCGGAAACGACATTCAGCGTTCCTGCGTCGATGTACTGACTGAGCACATCATAAGCACCTTGGTAAAAATCGTCCGCGCTGTAGTCGTCCGGAGCACCGGCAAAGAGTTCAATGTTGTAAACGTTGCTTCCCGCGTTGATTAGGTCGAGAGTTTTTTCAATATATTTGCCCTGCAAGGTGCCGACTAAATAATTGTCGAAGGTGATGTAGTAATCAATTGCATCTGTGTTTCTAATCAACCGGTCATACGAGATGACCGTAACACCCTCATCCTTGGCTGTCCGGAGTATATTGCTCAAAGAAGAGCCATCGATCGAGGCGACGACCAGAACTTCACAGCCATCGGTAATCATGTTTTCGATTTGAGTAATTTGAAGCGCAATTTCGTCTTGGGCAAACTGAAGGTCCGCCTCATACCCGGCTTCTTGCAAAGAGGCTTTCAAGTTCGAGCCGTCCCAATCCCATCTCGGAAGATTACGCGTCGGCATCGAAATGCCGACTTTTATCACTGGCTCCGGAGTCGTTTCGGAAATCTCCGTTTCTTCATCATCGTCCTCTCTGAGGATCGAAGTCGGACACCCCGATAGTAATGATAACGAAAAAACGAGTGACATGACGAGCGCAATCAGGCGAATTACTTTTCGACTCATACCCATACCTCCGAATTACTCTGGAATTTCAATAATAAATATAGTATATCTTC
>CAYGIB010000217.1:0-1727 GCA_964349735.1 uncultured Oscillospiraceae bacterium
TATGAGTATGATCCCGAGCTAGGTGATCCGGATAGTGGGATAGCCCCAGGAACTGCGTTCGAAGATTTACCGGAAGACTGGACTTGTCCCGTATGCGGTGCGACGAAAGATGCTTTCAGCCCGATGTAAACTTATCGATATTCCTCCTGTATCGGTGGTTTGCCGAGTAAAGAGAGTGAATGGATCAGGAAAGAGACCGAGTCGCAAAGGGATTCGGTCTTTTTTTTCATAAAACCCGTGATGGGTGTCCCTTAAGATTTCTACCGTTGCCCTTTCCTTGCCGAATGAGTACAATAATGAGTATCACTGATTTGGAGGCAAACATGAGCGTTCAGACGATTTATAGCGGTATATACTGCATTGATATCCAGCATCCCCATAGAGTCATGTTCGATTGCCTGATGCCGACGAAGCACGGGACGACCTATAACGCATTTCTGGTAAAGGGTCGGGACAGGACTGCCCTGATTGATACGGCGGATCCGGAGTTTACCGCTTCTTTTCTGGAGTCGCTTGCGGAAGCGGAGATCAAGGCTCCGGACTATGCCGTCATCCTGCACACGGAGCAGGACCATTCCGGATCGCTTCCCGCACTTCTGGAGAAATATCCTGATATTCGTCTGGCGGCAACGGCAGAGGTGGTCAAATTAGTAACAACACATCTTCGAATTCCCAAGGAGCGTTTCGAAATTTTCGGCGAGGGCGACGTGCTGGACTTGGGCGATCACAAGCTTCGTTTCATGAAGATTCCTTTTGCTCATTGGCCGGACAATACGATGGTTTATGACGAGCTTTCCGGCGTTCTTTTTTCGAGCGACCTGTTCGGCTCGCATTATTCATCCGATCGGATTTTTGCGACGAACAGCCATGAGATTAAGGGTGCGGCGAGAGCGTATTTTGCCGAGATTATGATGCCCTTTTCGACCCGGGTTCGTAAATATGCCGAGCGCGTCTCACAGCTGGCTCCGACCATGATTGCCTCTGCTCACGGGCCGATCTGGAACAGTCCTGCGGTAATCATAGAGAAGTATATGAAATGGACCTCTGATAAGGTTGATAAGACCGTCGTGATTCCCTTTGTGAGCATGCACGGGAGCTGCGGAATTATTGCCGACCGCCTTTGTATGCGACTCGCGAGCCATGAAATTTCCGTTCTTACCTACGATCTCGGGAAAAGGCCGGACAGTCTTTCGATCGAAACCGGCAACGTGATGGTTGACTTGGTAACGGCCGCGGCGCTTGTTTTCGTCACGCCGACCGTATTGGGCGGTCCCCACCCCGCCGTCGCCTATTGTGCGATGCTGGCAAATGCTTTGAAGCCGCAGACGGCCGTCATCGGACATCTCGGATCATATGGCTGGGGCACGAGGGTCGCGGAGATTATGGACGAACTGACCGCCGGTCTTAAGAAGGCTGAGCGTATGGAGCCGTTGCTTTTCGAAGGATTGCCCGGAGAGGATGAATTGGAGCAAATCGACCGATTTGCCGATCAACTCGCAGAGAAAATCAACGGATTGGGAGACCGATTACTGTAAATCCGATGACAGTGAACGAAGCAGATTACCATAGATGTCGGCGGTGGATTCTTTCCAACGCCGGCACATTTCCTTTGCGGACTTTTCATCCGGCGCGAAAAGCTTGATATCGGCGGTTTTCCGGACTCCGTCGGTCAATTGGAGGCGGATTTGATAGAATCCGTTTGCGTCGACCGAGTAGTCGGCAAGCAC
>CAYGIB010000217.1:1737-3798 GCA_964349735.1 uncultured Oscillospiraceae bacterium
GGCAAGCACACTCGTGCGTTTCCGGTTGTCCGTGCGCCGATCCATGGTCTCGGCAGTCAAATACGATCGAATTCCGGGCGGCATTTTCGGAAGCAGAAAAGAAAGTACCAACTCGCCCTCGGGTGTGATATCGCATCGCTCAATCGGCTTGCGATCGGCATTTAAGAGGCTCTCGTCCTTGCGTACGGCCTGTTGGAGCAATCGGTCGCGACGAAGCTCTTCAAGGGCCTGAATATAGGTGAAATAGTCCATATAGAGCGACGCAATGGCATGATCCGTCAATTCCCGGGATGGAATGCCGGGAAATTCCTTTACGATATAGAGCAAAATCAGTTTGGCGTTTGTAATCTCCGGATCGGTCACGTTTTCAGCCTTCTTTTCTTAAGGTGTTTGCTGTTTATTATATCTGATTTTTCAGGGAAAACGCTCCTATAATTCATCGTTTTCCAAGGATTACCATCTATTCACACATGGTGTGCGAAAATGCTATACTTACGGGAGCGATTGAATCCAAGTACGAACGGGAGACGAATATGATTACACTGGAGACCCAAAACCTCATGTCCTTTATCGATGCGGAAGAAATCGAGCGCATGTCGCCCCAGATTGAATTGGCGCACCGTATGTTGCACAAGAAAAGCGGACCCGGCAGCGAATTTCTCGGCTGGCTGGACCTGCCTTCCAGTTATAATAAGGAAGAATTTAAGAGGATCCGCGCTGCTTCTGCCAGAATCCGAAGAGATTCGGATATCCTCCTGGTCATCGGGATCGGCGGATCCTATCTCGGAGCCCGGGCGATGATCGAGCTCCTGTCTCACTCGTTTTCGAATGCCGCGGATAAGAAGACTCGCAAAGCGCCGATGGTGCTTTTCTGCGGAAACTCGATCAGCGCGACATATTTTGCTGAACTGATGACTCTTTTGGAAGGGAAAAAAGTATCGGTCAATATCATTTCGAAGTCGGGAACGACCACCGAACCGGCCATCGCATTTCGCATCATTCGTGCGTACATGGAACAGCGCTACGGCCGTGAGGAGGCGAGGAGCCGAATCTACGCGACCACCGACCGCAGCAAAGGCGCGCTGAAGGGTCTGGCGGACAAGGAGGGATACGAGAGCTTTGCGGTGCCCGACGATATCGGCGGACGCTACTCGGTGCTCACGGCCGTTGGTCTCCTGCCGATTGCGGTCGCCGGAATCGACATCCGTGAGATGATGCGCGGCGCTAAGGATGCGGCGAAAGCGTACCGGAATATCTCCTTATCCGAGAACACCTGCTATCGCTATGCGGCGATCCGAAATTGCCTTCTGAGGCGCGGGTATACGACGGAGGTCATGGTTAATTATGAGCCGGGCTACCACTTCATGACCGAATGGTGGAAGCAGCTTTTCGGCGAATCCGAGGGCAAGGACGGCAGAGGGATTTTCCCGGCCGGCGTCGACAATACAACGGATTTGCACTCGATGGGACAATACATTCAGGACGGAAGGCGGATGCTTTTCGAGACCGTCGTACATTTCGAAAAGCCCAGGCACTCCTTTGCAATTCCGCGTGATCCGGAGAATCTGGACGGGCTGAATTTCCTGTCCGGAATGGACATGAACGAGGTCAATTACAAGGCGATGCAGGGGACTGTCCTTGCACATGTCGACGGCGGTGTGCCGAATATGATTCTCTCGGTTCAAGAAATGAGTGCTTACTGCATGGGCTTCCTGGTGTACTTTTTCGAAAAGGCTTGCGCAATTTCCGGGTATCTTCTATCCGTCAATCCTTTCAATCAGCCCGGTGTCGAGGCCTATAAGAAGAATATGTTTGCGCTGCTGGGGAAGCCGGGTTACGAGAAGGAAAAGGCCGAGTTGGAATCCCGCCTGACCGGGAAAGGATAACTTGAGTTTCATGACCCGAATCAAGCTGTGCGGACTAAGAAGACCCTTGGACGCAGACATCGCGAATGCCTGCCTGCCGGATTACGTCGGTTTTGTATTTGCTGCGTCACCGCGCCAAGTGAGCCCGTCGGAGGCCGCGGAAATCGCGAAGTCCTTGAATCCGGGGATCCGGAGG
>CAYGIB010000218.1:0-3788 GCA_964349735.1 uncultured Oscillospiraceae bacterium
AAGGGCTTTGAGGAGGGGGGCGCCGAAATCACCTTCATAATCGGCGGCTCCAACGGTTTTTCTGATCATGTCAGTCAAAGAGCCACCCGTCGTATAAGATTCTCGGATATGACCTTTACGCATACCATGTCGCGACTGATACTCCTGGAGCAGTGCTACCGGGCATTCAGGATTGCGCGCGGCGAGACCTACCATAAGTAATCGGTTCGTCGCGGGTTTTCGCTGTGTCTGATTTTCACCGTTGATCAATTAAGCGCGGGTTTCCAGAAAACGCCGTATAATCGGCTCGCCAACATCGGTAAGAATCGATTCCGGATGGAACTGGATGCCGAACACCGGACAGTCCCGGTGCATGACGCCCATAATCGTCTTGTCCGGCGCCAGTGCCGTGATGATTAACTCCTCCGGCATGACCATGGGGTCCCCGGCGAGAGAATGGTAGCGCGCCGCTTCAATCATATCCGGCAAATCCTCGAAAAGCGGGCACAGCGCGCCCCCGTCGTGATCCGTAAGGATGCAAACCGGGCGCTTTTTGCCGTGCACCAGCTCGAGAGCGTGGATGATGGTTCCGCCGAAGGCCTCGATAATCGCCTGATGGCCAAGACAGATTCCCAGGATCGGAATTTTCCCGGCGAATGCTCGTATGATATCAATGGATATACCGGCGTCCCTCGGGTAACCGGGGCCGGGGGAGATGATGATATGGGAGGGCGACAGAGAGTGGATTTCTTCGATTGTTATTGCGTCGTTTCGAAATACTCGGATGTTCGGGTCGATCGTACCGACCAGCTGATAGACGTTATAGACAAACGAATCGTAATTATCGATCAATAGGATCATCGTAAACCTCCGGATTTCTCGATTGCCGCGAAAAGTGCGCCGGCCTTGTTCATGGATTCCCGGTACTCGGTTTCCGGGTCGGAGTCGGCAACGATGCCCGCGCCGGCCTGGACGTGGATTTTCCTGTCCTTGAGGACTGCGGTTCGAATGGTAATACAGGTGTCGAGATTGCCGTCAAAGCCGAGGTAGCCGACAGCACCTCCGTAAAGGCCGCGTCTTAATGGCTCCAATTCGTCAATGATTTCCATCGCGCGGATTTTGGGAGCGCCGGACAAGGTGCCCGCCGGAAGAATTGAAGCGAGGACGTCGATACCCGAAAAGCTCTCCCTCAGGAGACCCTCTACATTTGTGACGATGTGCATGACGTGCGAATACTTTTCGACATGGCAGATATCGGTCGCTTTGACTGTGCCGATTTGGGAGACGCGCCCGATGTCGTTCCGGGCGAGGTCGACGAGCATATTGTGCTCACTTGTCTCTTTCTCGTCAAGGAGCAGTTCCCGGGCGAGTTGATCGTCCTCTTCGGCAGTCTTACCGCGCGGACGGGTGCCGGCGATCGGGCAGGTCTCGATTCGGCCGTCGGTTACGCGCACGAGCATCTCCGGCGACGAACCGATGACTGCGGCGTCCTCCAGTCGGATATAGAACATATAGGGGGACGGATTGACCGTCCGTAAGGCCCGGTAGACCGGCAAGGGGTCTCCGAAGTAATCCGCCGAGAACCGCTGTGATAAGACGACCTGAAACACATCGCCGTTTCTTATGTACTCCTTGGCTTTGGACACGGCGCTGCAGTAATCCGCCCGCTTCGTGTACGAGATGAAGTCTAAGTCGTCCGGATGGACGGCAGCCGGCGGAATCGGCTCGGGGTGCTCGATCTCTGCGATGATTTTTCCGATGCGATTGACGGCTCCGGTATAAGCGTCCGCTCCGCCGTCTGTAAGTACGTTAATAATGACGGCCGCCTCGTTTTTTAGGTGATCGAAAACGATGACCTCCGAGGGTGCCATCAGTGAGCAATCGGGCATAGCCAAGGGATCCGGGTTATTGTCCGGGAGCTTTTCGGTGAAACGGACAAAATCGTAGCCCCAATAGCCTAAAAGTCCGCAATAGAAGTGGTCGATATAGGAGAAGTGTCCCGAGTGGTAGCGGGCGCAGAGCTCCCGGATCTGCTCGACGGGCGTATCTCCCAAGACATCGGCGGGAAAGGCCTTGCCGTTTAGGAAACAGCGAGTCCCATTAGAGCCGGCCGAGTATTCAAGGAAAGGATTTCTTCCCATAATCGAGTAACGCGCCCAACGCTCCCCGTTGACGACGCTTTCCAGCAGAAAGCTCCTGGTATCTCGACCAAAGGCCCGAAAGACCGAGATGGGCGTTAATAGATCCGCCGGAATTCGCTGCACCACCGGGACGATCCCGACGCGTTGGGAAAGAGAAGTGAACTCGTCGTACGATGGCTGTATCATTTGCGGTTACCTCCCGTAAATTCAGAGACTTGAATACCGATGGCTTGGGCGATTTCCGTGTTGTTCATGCCGGCCTCGATACACTCCTCAACCCGACGTTCAATCGCCGACCCGACGATGGTTCCGTCGCAGTACTGTTCAATCAGACGCTTCTGCTCCGGGTCTGAGATGCCGAAACCGGCGCATTTGGGGATGCTTGAAAAAGAGTCCAGCATACCGAAATACTCTTTGAATATCGTTGTGTAATCCTTGCGCTCACCGGTCACACCGAGGCTGGTGACGCAATAGAGAAAACCGCGGGCGGCCCGGGAGATCTGTTCCGCACGTTCCTTCGAGGTCGGAGCAACCATGGAGATCAGGTGAATCCCATGTGCGTCCGCATAGGGCCGGGCCTCTGAGCGCTCCTCCAAGGGAAGGTCGGGAATGATGAGGCCGGATATGCCGGCTTTCCCGGCCGCCTCGAAAAACCGCTCGAGTCCGTAGACAAAGAGCGAGTTGAAGTAAAGAAGAAGGAGAAAGGGCGTCTCGGGATACTCGGCGGACAGCTTCTGGACCATGTCAAAAATGTCCTTGAGCCGCGTTCCGGATTCAAGCGCGCGTTTATCGGCACGCATAATGACCGGTCCGTCCATCGAGGGGTCGGAGTACGGAACGCCAATTTCAACGAGGTCGGCTCCGTTTCGGATCATTTCCTTTGCGATAAGATAGGTCGCCTCTATGTTGGGGTCGCCTGCGGTGACGAATGGAATAAAGGCTTTCCTGCCCTCGGCGAGTAACCTTCTAAAGGTGATATCGATTATATTTTCATTTTGCATCATAAGCCTCCCTTAACGGATTCTTCCGCGGTATCTGCCGATGGCCTCGACATCCTTGTCGCCGCGGCCGGATATGGTGACAACCACAAAGTCGTCCGGCGAGAATTCGGATTTAAGCTTTAGCAGAAGCGCGACAGCATGAGCGCTTTCAATCGCCGGGATGATTCCTTCCATGCGGCTTAAATATTCAAACGCGTCGATGGCCTCTTGATCCGTTACGGCATAATACTGCGCTCGTCCGGTATCGTGCAGGTATGCATGTTCCGGGCCGATGCCCGGGTAATCCATGCCGGCCGAGATCGAATACACGGGCGTGATCTGGCCCTCGTCGTCCTGAAGAAAGAGGGACTTCATTCCGTGAAAAACTCCGGTGCTTCCGGCGGTGACGGATGCGGCATGACGGCCGGTTTCAATTCCCTCGCCGCCGGCCTCCGCGGCTATGAGGCGGACAGAGGAATCTTCGATGAACGGATAGAAGGTGCCCATTGCGTTACTGCCGCCGCCGACGCAGGCCAGGAGAGCGGTAGGGAGGCGGTCGTGCTTTTCGAGCATCTCGGCGCGGATTTCGTCGCCGATGACGCGCTGGAAGTCGCGGACGATTTCCGGGTACGGGTGAGGGCCGACGACCGAACCGATGACGTAAAAGGTGTCGTCGACGCGCCTGGAC
>CAYGIB010000219.1:0-3766 GCA_964349735.1 uncultured Oscillospiraceae bacterium
TAATGAAGCTGATCCGCAAGATGATAAGCCATAGAAAAAGCAGCAGAGGAGACTCGGGACAGCTTTTCGGTATCTCGAACATGAACCCATTGCGCTTCGTTTGCCCGCGTTAACCCGGAAAACGAATAGTTGGCTCCCTCCAATAGCCCGGATCGCTCGGGTGAAAAAAAGCGTACAAGCCGCAGGGTATTTTTTTTGAGAGGAGTACGCGGAGCCGCGGTCTGAGAAATCGGAATGTGCAACGGCCGTGAACCCATAAAAATCCACACATCTCCGCACCGGATATCCTTGATCGTTCGAGTATTCAATCCGGAATTGAATACAAAGGTGTATGCGTCTGTCGTTGCCTTGTACGGAGGGAGTTCAAACGAGAACTCTCCCTCGTCGTCAGTCTGGGCCTCCAGGCTGAGGATCACTCCGTAATCGGTGTCGAGCTTGGATACCCGACGCCCATCTGTCGGATCCTTCACAACCTCTAGCGTGACAGTATTATGGGGGGTCGAAGCTCCGAAGAGCCTTATCGGAACCCTCTGTTGAAAAACCATGCCCTCCGAAAGCCATTCGGGAAGCCGGAAATCACTCATAAACCCTCTTTCTCCCAAGTCGACTCATCTTTATTCGTATATTATACGCTAGAATGACCAAGGCGGTAAAACATAATTTTCTATTCCGGTGAGGCTTGCATCATTTCCTCAGATTTATAATCCACCGGTATCGACTCGAATAAATATCGAATTTTTTTCTTTTTTCATCAATATTTGTGTAAATTTTGCATATATTATATTGACTGGCAAAAATAAATCATTTAGTATTTGTAAAAAGTTATTGATGTGGGGAAAGATGATGTATGGTAAAGGACTTTAAGTCCTAAGGGGGGAACATCGATGGATTCAATCGGCACAATAATCATGAAGCACGAAAACAAAGACATGATTGCCAAGAAACTCGGCGATCTTTTTCGAGAAGCAAGGCGTCGCAAGAAGTTGTCTCAGCACACTCTGTCGGATTATGTCGAAATCAATACTTCCTATTACAGTTTAATCGAGAACGGCGAGGTTAATCTAACGCTCCGGAAGTTTCTATGCATATGTGCCGGATTAGAAATTGACCCCGATGTTATCATGCGCGGTCTACTTGATTCGCTCGTTTCATTCGAAAATCCCGACAACAATCATTAATATAATTATTTTGTTCGAGTGCTTTGACTCGTGTCACTTTTTAGATATAATCTAGGTGTCTCATCGTAATATTTATACCTGATGACACCGGAGGTATCGCATGACACGCATCGTGATTAAGTCACCCGATTTCAAGAAAGCTCAGTACGAGGATATCCGCAAGTCATTTAATACGGAAGCGGTTTCGTTCTGTTCCCATTATCATGAGCGTTCCGGTCATCCGAGTGAGATACCCGCGCATTATCATGAGTATATCGAGATGATTTATGTCTTGGAAGGGACATTTACAGCAAGTGTCAGCGGACGCGATTACACATTGACCGACGGTGATTTGCTCCTGGTGAATGCAAACGAGCCCCATTCGTTCCTTCGACACGCCGAGTGCATGTTTATCTGCCTGCAATTTGATCCGTTTCTCCTGTTTTCAACAGTCCGTTCTACCTTTGAAGCGCGCTTTATTATGCCGTTTATTATGTCTTGCTCGTCCCCGCAGCGTGTCATCCCTTCATCGGAGTTGATAATGACCGAGATTCCGGCTTTGGTGGAAGAAGTGAACCGCGAATATACTGACAAGGATTACGGCTACGAGTTGGCCGTCCGCGCCAACATCTGCCGGATATTCCTCTGGTTTCTGCGTAAGTGGCACAAGCAAGGCGTTCATATGGGCGTGACATCCTCCGTGCGAAATGAGGATATTGCCCGTCTCGAAAATGTGCTGAGTTACATCGATCAGAACTACATGCGCACCGTAAGCGCCGAGAAGATGTCCCGTTTATGTAACATGAGCTACAGTTATTTTTCGAGATTCTTCAAGGCATCCATCGGCCGGTCTTTTTCGGAATACCTGACCTATGTTCGAATCACCGAAGCGGAAAAACTATTGATTACAACCAATAAGAATGTCAGTCAGGTTGCGATGGAGACGGGCTTTTCGAACGCCAGTTACTTCATCACCCAGTTCAAAAAGCACCGTCAAATGACGCCCAAGAAATTCAAGCAGCGTCTTCTGCGCGACGCACAGGGAAAATCCTGATTTAAATCCGGAAATCTTGCAGTCAAAGGGGTTCGGGTGAATTCATACTCATCAAGTCAAAGAAGTTATGGAGCATGATCCTCGAAAATTATCGCAGAATTTGAAATAACAAACGCCCCGGCCGCTTGCGACCGGGGCGTTCTGGCTGCCGAACTAGGATTTGAACCCAGACAAACTGCTCCAGAGGCAGTCGTGCTACCATTACACAATTCGGCAAAATGGCGGATTTCTGGTTTGTCGCCGCAATACTGCCACCGACGAATGAGAGTATATCAAATCGGTGTTTGTACCGCAAGTACAAAATAGACGGTACAGCCGATATTTGGGTGGCCTTGATATTGCTATGCCGCTGGTTTGGATGTTAACATGATGAGTGTGAACATCCGTAACAGAAAAACCTACCGGTCAAAAGCCACAATGCGGAGGTGCGTTATGTCCGATCCAAACTACAGCAGCAATCCAAATAACCGTCAGACAGGTGAGCCCGATCCGTTGTATGCGCAAAGACAGACCGATACGCAAGTAACGATTTCACTTGTTTTGGGTATTTTGGGACTATTCACTTGCGGATTAACCAGCTTTATCGGCTTGGTTTTGATTATTATTGCCCGACGAAGAGGTGCAACAGGAGCGCTCGCAATCGTGAGCTTAGTCATCAATATTGTGCTTGTTTGTGCCGGATTGGTCGTCGGAGGATCCGTCCTGTTTTTTGCCGTAACTGAATACATAAACGCGGCCGCAGAGGCATCGGCCGGGGTCCTGTTTCTTCGATGAGATTCTGATCAGCCCAATGTTTATTCTTACCCTCGCCCCTCCGGCATAGCGGGAATATCCGCAAGCGGGGCAAGCAAGCCGAGCTCTTCCATCTTTTCGCGTACCAGGCCGATATCACGCCAGAGCGTAATTCTCTCGTTATTGTTTCTAAGAATATATGCCGGGTGAAAAGTGGGAAGAATCAAAAAATCGTTCTTTTCGATGAAGCGACCGCGAACTTTTCCGATCGGTTCGTCTGTATTCAAGAAATATTTGAATGCCGTTTTCCCTAAAAGAATAATAATCTTGGGCTTAGCAAAACGAATCTGTTTTGCCAGAAGCGGCATGCACGCCTTCGCCTCCTCTACCGTCGGAACACGGTTATCCGGCGGACGGCACTTGACGATATTGCAGATGTGAAAATCCTCGCCCCTGAACCCGTATGCCTGAAGCAGCAGATCCAGAAGCTTCCCGGCCTGACCGACGAACGGTATCCCCTGCAGGTCCTCGTTTGCGCCCGGACCTTCCCCGACCAGCATCAGCGGGGCTCGTATCGCCCCTCTATGAATCACGACATTATTTCTTGTTTCGGAAAGAGAGCACGACTTGCAGCGCTTGCATTCATCGACAAAATCCGACCACGCAAAGGACAAAAGAATCACCGCCTTCGGGGAATAATGTAATCTCGAACTTATTATACCAAATCGTCCGCGATGCGCATCCGCACGGTAAACGTCGACCCCTTGCCGATCTCGCTGAATACCGATGCGCTTCCCCCGTAAAGCTGGGCGATGTGCTTAAC
>CAYGIB010000220.1:0-3763 GCA_964349735.1 uncultured Oscillospiraceae bacterium
GCTCCCATTCCGATGGCTTCGGCGTCGGTGTCGGCGTCGGTGTCGCAGGTTTTCTAACCACCTGAAGTGTTCTCGTTTGCGAAAAATATTTCTCCGTCACCAGCCCGTCCGAATAAGCGGACACCTGCCCGGTAACACTGATCGTAAAGGTTTGTCCGGGCTGGGCACCTTGCGGTATGCTCACCGTAATTTTTTTAGTTATTGTCGCGTTCTCATTGCCCGTCCCGCTCGTATCCCAGCTAAACGTCTCCGATGCCTCCGCGACACCCGTCACATTAATCTTTCCCATACACGCAAAGGCGGAACTGACGCTGATCGAAATGGTATACGAATACGTCTGCCCGGGATTCAAATTGACATTGGGGATCGAAACCGTCGCGCTCGGCACCGTCGCCGCTACCACTGCGAGTATCGGAACAAGGATCAAAAAGGCAAGCGACACGACAAAGCTATTGATAAGCCTCTTCATTATTCTTCTCCTTCTGCCGTTAACGGCCAGACGCGACGACGTGACTGAAAATTTCTCCTTCTGCCGTTTACGGCCAGACGCGACGGCCGTGACTGAACATCTCATCATACCAGCCCTCAAAAGGACAAATCAAAATACAGCCGTTTGAGGACGATGCGTGAATATGGTAACCGTTTCCGAGATAAATGCCGACATGCCCGATGATTTCCGGGTTCTCATCCGAAACATAAAACATCAAATCACCCGGCCGGAGGTCCTCTTTTTCGACACGCGGCCACCTCGACCACTTACTGTACGTATCGGCCGAGGCACGATAGAACCCCGTGCGGAGCCCGGCCTGATAAAGACAATAATAGACATAACCCGAACAGTCAAAGGTGTTGGGGCCGGACGTCGCAAAAATGTACGGCTTACTAATCTCCGCCATAGCAATATTTACAAATCGGCTGGTGTTGGCATTACTGATCGGCCCCGGAGTATAGACCTCCCCGGAAAGGGGTTCCAGCCGCAGGATATCCAGGCGGATATGCGTATAATCCGCAATACTGATCACTCCGTCTTTATTGATATCCGCCGCAAGAAAAAATTTGGCATCCAGCGGCATGATGCCCAGAATGTCCAGGCGGACAAGGGTATAATCGGAGATCGTGATCAGACCGTCCCCGTTGACATCTCCGCTGACTACAACCGTTAATTCGTCGTGCACGGTTTCGTCCTGACCACAAAGCTGAACCTTCATGCCGGTACCGATCACCGCATTATATCGCTCACCGGCGTTATTCAGAAATTTGATGTGCTCCGGTCGATTCTCCATTTTTTTTCGAAAAATACTTCCGGTCGTGACCCTTTCGAGCCCCCATATGAGGCCGTTCTCACGATCCATTGTATACTGCGAGGTAATCAGCTGTGTCCCTTGTATACGGACGACACAGGAAGCCGTAAATCCGCCGTCTTCCGATGTCGCGAAAATCTCGGTCTGCCCTTCATCGGCAAGAACGGTGATCAGGCCCTCTTCATTGACACTGACCATGCTTTCATCCGCCGATACCCATGAAACATTTTGATTGGAAGCCGTATCCGGCTCAAAAATTACCGGCAGCTGTCGCGACTCGCCCGGGAACATATACGCTTCCGTTTCGCTGAGCGTCATGCCGGTCACCGGGACCTCCGTCAGAACGCGGACCCGGCACTGCGCTTCAAACGAACCGTCGACCGTGGTTACGCGGATGATCGTTTCACCCAGGGCAACCGTCGTCACCAGACCATCGGCAACCGTCGCGATCGCGCTGTCATCCGTCGTCCATATCAGCGCTTGATTGGTTGCCTCTACCGGTCGAACCGTGGCGATCAGCTGAAGGCTGTCGCCGATCGCAAGGTCGACCTGCTCGCGGTCCAGCGTAACGCCTTCCACGGGAACGACTTCCACGGGAATGCCTTCCGCATATAGCGTCGAAAAAGTGGATACACATATTAGAAAGGCAATAATGACTGATGAGATCGCTCTTGTTTTCCGCATGACGCACTCCAAAATTTTCGATATGCTTATTATTGTTATATTTCGTGTTCCTGTCAAATAACCTGACATCTCGGAATTCCACGCACCTCAGCGCTTTTCGAGCTTGAACGTGTTGTCGTCGAAAACGTGCCGTATACGAGCTTCATCTCCTCGTCCTTATTGGCGCGTGAAATTTGGAGGATCACGACCAGGAGGATCCCGGTCGCGATAAGAAGGATCACGGCAACAATATCGAAATGAATTGCGACTCCCTTCTTCTTCGCCGGAACAAAAAAATCATCCTGCCTCTGCGGTGCTTGTTTTTTGCCCGAATTCAGAAGAAAATGGTATTAGACTATAACCGCTGACGAATAGGCTGCTCGAATGCTGATACGTCACCATCTTAAATCGCGCGAGGGTTTCTATGAACGAAAAAATGCTCCAACAATACGCCCGTCTCGTTATCGGCGTCGGCGTCAATATTCAAAAAGGTCAGCCGCTTACTATCGCGTGTCCGGTCGAGTGTGCGTTTTTCGCGCGGCTGCTCGTGGCGGAAGCGTACCGGGCCGGAGCAAAGGATGTCATCGTTAACTGGCGGGATGATTTTTGCGCCCGGGAACACTGGATGCATGCGGACGACAGTCTGTTTGATGCCGTTTACCCATGGGATGCACTCCAGAAAAACACGCTGGGGCGCGAGGGTGCGGCTTATGTAGCGATTCTGGCGACGGATCCGGAGAATTTAAAGGGTGTCGATCCGGAAAGGCTTCGCCGCTGGGAGATTGCGACCGGTCGGGACCTGAAGGAATTCAACCGTCTTCAGATGAGCAACGGTTTTCCCTGGTGTCTGGTTTCGATTCCGATCGTTTCCTGGGCCAGAAAGGTTTTCCCGGATCAGACGGACGATGAGGCGATGGAAAAGCTGTGGGCGGAAATATTTAAGGCGGTCCGTATCACCGAAAACGGCGACGCCTGCTCGGATGGCTCCGCCGGTTTGGAGGGTAACGCCGGCTCGGATGGCTCCGTCATCTTGGATGACTCCGCCGTTCAAGACGGCGGAGTCATCCATAAATGGCGCGTGCATTGCGACCGGCTGAAGGTACGCGCGGATAAGCTGAGCGATTATCATTTCAAATCACTTCACTACACGAACGCGCTCGGAACGGATCTGACGATCGAGATGCCCGAAAATCACGTATGGCTCGCCGTAGATGATGTCGCAAAATCCGGGGTACATTTCCTTGCCAATATGCCCTCGGAGGAAATCTTTTCGGCGCCGCTTAGAAACTCCGCAAACGGCGTACTGGTTGCGTCCAAGCCGTTGGTCCTGAACGGAAATATCGTCGACGGAATTCGACTGGTTTTCGAGAAAGGAAGAATCGTTGAGCTGCACGCAGATGTCGGTGAAGAGACGTTGCGGGCGTCGGTGGAAATTGACGAGGGCTCTCATTATCTCGGGGAGATCGCCCTCGTGCCGTACGACTCGCCGATTTCAAAGAGCGGCGTGCTGTTTTATAACACCCTGTTTGACGAGAACGCATCGTGTCATTTCGCGTTCGGCGAAGCGTATGCGTCTTGTATCCGGGGCGGGGCCGAAATGTCCGTGGAAGAACTCAGTGCGAGTGGGATCAATGCGGAAAGCAGCACCCACGTCGACTTTATGGTCGGCACGGAGGATCTGTCGATCATTGGTACGACACACGATGGCCGGCAGGTGGCGGTTTTCGAGAACGGGAATTTCGCGTTCTAATCGAATTTGATTGCGGATTCCTACTTGCCGAGCTTATTTTGGATATCCC
>CAYGIB010000221.1:0-3748 GCA_964349735.1 uncultured Oscillospiraceae bacterium
GAGTCCCAGAAGCCAGGGTGACCCCTTGATTGAATCGGCCAGAGGTGAGCCGGGACCGAGCACGAGCATATGGAAAATCTGCTCGAGAACCAGCGCGAAAAGAATGAAGACCGATATACCGCATATGAGGGGCATCGCTCCATTTTTATATTTGCGGAGAAAATAGATTGCCAGAATCACGGGAAACAGGAAACTGACGACCAGGGTAAAGGCCATGCCGAGGATCGATGCACTGCTAATCATGTTTTCACCTCAATCGAATTCGCAATCGCTTCAAACGGCACCACGCGATTCCAAGTTTTATATCGTCATTTTACACGATTTTCTCGCGCCGGAAAAACTTTTCGAAAAAATAGAAACAGGTATTGACTCTCGTATGGTACCGTACTATAATCAGTACCATAGAAACAACACTAGTGAGGAGGACACACCATGAATGTACAATTTAAAAAAGGCGTTCTTGATCTCTGTGTTCTTTCCATGCTGAAGGACAGCGACCAGTACGGGTACGAGCTGGCCAATACCCTGTCCGCATTGATTCAGATTTCCGACGGGACGGTTTATCCGATACTGCGAAAACTGGCAACGGACGGCATGGTTACGACATATCTTCAGGAATCTCAGAGCGGGCCGCCGAGGAAGTACTACAAACTGACCGGATTGGGAAGAAAGACCCTGGTGGCGTTATTGGAGGAGTGGTTGACGTTCACCCGGAGCGTCAATCAGATTGTGGGGGGTGATGGCAAATGACCAGAGAAGAGTATATCGCTGCACTTAAGCGAGAACTGGGAATACTCGGAGAACAGGAAGTCTCCGAAATTTGCTCTGATTTCGAGGAGCACTTCTCGGTCGGAATCTCCCAAGGTAAAACCGAGCACGAGATCTCGGCCGAATTAGGCGACCCCCGTAGCGTTGCGGAGACGTACTTAAGCGACAACATCGAACAGGCCTCCGGATATCGCGCAACGGCAAAGAACACAGCGGCCGTCACACAAGCGGTCGGATCGAATCCGAGCGCCGAGAAAGACCTGACCGGACCTCGTCTTTTTGTTATTTTGTTCAATCTGTTCGTGATGGTATGGGTAGCTTTTTCCGTGTATTCCGTAATCCTGTCGTTTTGGGCGGCAACGGTGGGGCTGATCATAGCGGCTGTTGCACTCTTTATCGCGATTGCCGCAGTTCCGGCTTCAGCGGTTGCCGGCGTTTTACTGGCAGGCCTTGCGGTTCTTTGTTTCGCCGTATTCTCCGGCATCCTCAACTTCTTCTTAACGAAGCTTTGTGTGATTGCAACCAAGGAGTACGTCAAATGGAACAAGAAGATTTATAACGAAGGATTCTAAGGCGAAACGGAGGTGAAGGAAATGAAAAAGTTAACGATTGTATTAATCGTCATTTGCATAGTCAGTCTGATCCTGGGAATCATTTTCTCCGTAGCGTCGATTCTGTCTCTAAGATCCTACGGTATGAGTAAGATCGGAGAATTCTGGGGCAAGAATAAAGACAATTGGAGTTTATACGATGTTCGAGTCGAAACGGATGACGGCACCGACGTGTTTGTGCGGATTCCGTTACCGGATCGGTATTACGACGAAGACACCGGAGAGTACGAAGGACCTTTTTTCGACATCAATGTCAGAAGCGACGACGGCCGCGTGTGGATCGAAAAATATGAACCGCCCGTAGAAACGGTAACGGACGAAGGCGGCGCCCCGGGCATTACCGACGAAACGGTCGATTGACGTAAGGTATGATCGGACGGGTCGCTCTTTTCGGAGCGAATACACTTTTCAGCGTTAAAATCATGCTTAGCCAATGGACACACATCGGAGCATATTCGATGTGTGTTTTTTATCGCAGGGGTTGACAACGATATCGGCAGACGATAAGCGACAAGCGTTATCGTGTAATTCGGTGTTTAAGCGAAAAAAGCAGTGAACGAAGATTTTTGTAATATATTTCGAGATTCGGCAGCGATTTTTCGGGTATAATACGGATGGTCAAAGCCGTGATGCGGCTACAAAAAATGCCGGAGGAATATTCATATGGAAGAGACCGATATGAAGGGTACAAAGAAGATCCAAGATGTCTTTGGCAAACCCTGGATGGGTATTATCTGGTTTGTTGTTGTAATGGTGGTGATTGTCTTTGGCTGCGCGCCGCTTCAATATTACCTCGGGATGACCGGGTTGGCACTGACCGAAATCATTCTCTTAATACTTGCCATGATCCCTGTCTTTCTTTCAAAACAGAAGTTTTCCGAAGTATTTCCCGTCAAACGCCCCGCAGCAAGGCATCTTGTCGGAGTCGTCCTGATGTGGATCGGGACATTTATGATCGTCGCGGTCGTGAATATAGCCACCAGTTTGATTTTTCCGGAGGAGATGGGTCAATTATCCGAACGGCTCGGTAATATTTTCACCAGCATTCCGGCGATTCTTTCCTTTCTGATTGTCGCCGTGATGCCTGCAATTTGCGAGGAAGCCCTACATCGCGGATACATTCAATCTACAATGCGATCGATTAAATGGGACTGGCTCGTTGTCATCATCATGGGCTTCATTTTCGGTGTCTTTCATTTAGACCCGTTCCGATTCGCCGGGACGGCACTTCTCGGGGCGACGATGACGTATATCATGCTGAAGACCAAGAATATTCTATATCCTGTGTTATTACATTTCATCAATAATGCGTTTTCCCTGGCGGTGTCATTCTGGGCAACCGGACAGAGCGTGGAAAATCCCGAATATGCGGCCGCGCAGAGCATGGAAATGATTGGTCCCGTGACGATCGGAGCGGTTCTCATATTTGCCTGTGCCGCCCCGCTTTTTCTGGCCGGCGGCGCCGCATTGCTCCGGAAGAAAATTCGCGAAGAGGAAAACCCGGAGGCCAAAGCCGCCTGGAATCGCAAGCGTATCCGCATCATCATCGCGGCGGTTGTGTTGTCCGGCGTGATTTTTGTGGGTGGATTGATTACGGTGGTCGCAGGCACGTTACTGGCCATGCCGCTGAATGTAAATGAGAGAATCGAGCTGACCCAGGCGTCGGAGCCTCTGGTGTATACGGTTACCGTCGATATGGAGCGTCCGTATGCCTTGCAATATAGCTTCTCGACAGACAAGGGGCTTCTTAGTTTCGAATTTGTTGACGAGGCAGGGGAGCGGGTCGCATACTTCTGTGCAAACCAAATTTACGGAAACGGAAGCTACTCCCTGAAGCCGGGCACGTATCGAATTATTGTCCGGGTCGTCCCGGCGGATGCCCGGGCGTATTTCGAGGAGATGGGGGAGGTTTATCCGGAAGAAGGATTCCCTGAATTAACGATGCCGGCCGACGAGAACGACCCGGTTCAAGTCACGCTGAACATCATTCTGATTTAGACTTTTACGGAGCGGTCGGTGGATCGCTCCGGAAAATAATGCATAATCAAGGAGCCGTTGTCTCGAAAAAGACAGCGGCGTCCGTTGTTTCTGAAGTGTCCGACATGGATGCGGAAATTTCTTTTTGTTCTGCCGCGAGCTGCAATTGACGCATGTACGATAAAAAAAGAAACAGCATGAGCCCCGCGATAATGACGATAACGAGGACGGACAGTAATATCTTTTTGGAGGACTCTTCCATAATAACTCTCCTTGATCCGGGTATTAGAGCCGCCTCGCTTAATCGAAAATCTACCGGAACGGACCATCCCGCGACTCCAATATACCATAAAGAGAAGAGATCGGCATTCTCTTGCGATATGTTATAATAT
>CAYGIB010000222.1:0-3747 GCA_964349735.1 uncultured Oscillospiraceae bacterium
CTCGGATATCACCGGTCTGTCGGTTTACAATATGAAAACCCATGAATTCGACTTCCACCCGGGCCCGGTGTTCCATCAGATTCTCTTGGCCGACGAGATTAACCGCACTTCCCCCAAAACGCAATCCAGTCTTCTGGAAATCATGCAGGAGCAGCAGGTAACCGTCGACGGAGTGACATATGCTTCCCCCACACCATTTATGGTTCTCGCCACGCAGAATCCGATTGAGCATGCCGGCACCTTCCCTCTGCCCGATGCTCAGCTGGATCGTTTCTGCATGTCCATCCGAATGGGCTATCCCTCGCCTGAGGAGGAAGTAAATATTCTGAATCGAAATGAGCAACAGCTCGGAATTGCCGGAATCCGCCCGATCATTTCCTCCGACGAGATTCTGAGGCTTCAGAATTGCTGTACAGGTGTAACCTGTGCCGAGCCAATCAAGCGGTATATTTCTGCATTTGCCCAAAACTCACGCAAAAACCCCGATCTCTTGATGGGCATCAGTCCCCGGGCCTCCATCCATCTGATGAATGCTTCAAAGGCACTGGCGATGATGGAAGGCAGAAATTACGTGATTCCGCAGGACGTGAAACGATTGGTTCTTCCGGTTCTTTCCCACCGTATCGTCTTGAGATCGGATGCCGGTTCGGCGCGCAGAACTGCCGAAAATATTCTCGGTGAGATGCTCAAGAACATCCCGGTTCCGAAATAATGAGACTCCGAAGATTTATCTGGATCGCATCGATTGTTGCTTGCTTATGGGCATTTCTCTATTACGGGCGGTCCGTTTACTTCTTTTTCCTCTTATTTCTCGTCTCGCTCCTCCTGCTGTCGGCTGTCGAAACGGCGCTCGCCGCCTTTTCGTTTCGTATGGAATGGGATACGGTCCATCGTTATCCGACCAAGATGGAGAAGTTTCACCGCCGCCTCACGGTTCGCTCGGCATTTTTTCCGATCATGCATATTCGCGTCTCCGTCTTATTCGGACACTCCTCGGATATACAGAGGACCACTCGCAATTTTCATGTGTCCGTGACCAAGGCACGGCCGACCGTCTTGAACATTCCGCTCATGTCAGAATTCTCGGGGCTTTACGAGCTTCGCGTTTCCTCCGTTGAGCTTTTTGATTTTCTCGGGTTTTTTCACTATTCCGTGCCCCTTCGGACCCGTTTAAATGATAATCCCTTAAACATACCGGTTCTTCCCAAGATCAGCCGCTGTACCAAGGCTCCAAAGGTCTTTTCCGAGCTGATTCCCCCGATGCGGAAAACGCCCGAACGTTCCGAAAACGTAGGCGGTCGGGAATATCGCCCCGGCGACGATTTTCGGACAGTCAACTGGAAGCGAACCGCAAAGACGGGCGTCCTGTACGTCAAGGAGTACGAGAAAGGAACGCAGGACTTTCACATGCTTTATGTCGATATGACCCGCCCGGCCGTCTCCGGAAAAGACGCAATCGTTGCGACCGATCTATTGCTGAGTCAAGCGGCGGACCTATGCGCATATCTCCTTCGCGAACAACGACCGGTCACTATCCTGAGTTACTCTGAACAACAGGACGAGCAGTGCAATCTCCTTCATTCCGGATCTCTCGAGAAGGCAAGAGCCTACCTGGCGACTCGCAGATTCACCGATAGCATTCCCGAAGACTACAAGGATCGGCTGTCGACCCTGTGGGAAATCGGCAGGAACTCGCTTTCCGTATTCAGCACAACCCTTACTCCGGAGTCTCTGTCGTTTCTCTCACGCTTCTCGGGAGACCTGGCGACCGTCACTATTTTCCTGATTACACAAAAGGGTCATGAGGAAAAGTCCCGTTTGGTCGCCGATTATTATTCGCGGCTGGGTGTGTATTGCTTCCTGATTCAACCGGAGGAAGAAAACCGGAAGGGAGGCGCAAAATGACGGACCGGCGCGGCCTTCGGTTTTACATGTGCGTATTCGGCGCATATCTGTGCTCACTCGGTATGGAGTTCTGGTTTCTGGATCTTTTCGGGCTGTTGACCGTATCGCTTGCCGTTCGCACCGCGGTGGTTCTGATCCTTTACTTTGTCGTTTTCGTCGCTATGAGATACCGCTATTTTCTCTACGGATTACTGATATCGCTCGCGACCGCTTCGTTGATTGCGCTCCTGTTTTATAAGAAGCAGGTTGAGGGTCTGTCGCCGCATCTGTCTGATTTCCTCGACTGGGTCTTTCGGCTTCCCAATGGACTCGCCGAAGAGAATCCGCAATATGCCTGGATTTTTTCTCTCTTTTTCGTGATGGCGATCAGCCTTTTTGTGTGGATGTGCGTTTTTACTTTTCGCAAAACGGCATTGGTTCTGGTCGGCATGTTCGTCGCTTATTTTGCGGTATGCCTCGCGTACCGCAACACAGAACTTCATCCGGCCGTCTTGATTCCGGCATGCCTCGGCCTCATTATTATCCTCTCTCTAACTTCAAAGGGAGAACGGGAAAGCGCACGACAGGGCAAGCAAATGGATGCTCGGCGCTATTTCGTAGCTCTGGGAACAATCATCACCGTCGCCGCAGTCGTGCTTGTTTTTTCGGTAGCCTTTGTACGTCGACATCCGGCTAATGAGATGTACTCGAAAGCATTCCGAACCGTTGTGAACCGCGTGGTGTTCGGATTGAGTAAACGGTTCGAGAAACCGGTACCCGTTCCGGATGAATTTCACATCTTCGACCCGGGTATTCCCGGTTTTAATTCCAGGAACGGGAAGCTCGGCGGGCCGGTCAACCTGTCCGATGAAATTTATCTTGAGGTTACCTCCACTCGGGATGTGCTATTAAAATCAAGGACCTGCAATCAATATCGTGTCACCTTTTGGGACAACGATAAGGAAGAAATCGAGATGTTTTTCGAGGTTCCGGAGGATGCTCCTTATTCAATCGGCAGTCGAGCGGCATCCGGCATAAATCCGGCTTCCTTTCCAGTCGATTTCAATCTGGACTCGCTGCAGATAAACTTTTTTGACGCCTTCCGTCCCAATTCGCTTTTAATAAAGCGCGGGTTTATCATGCCTGTACTCGAAGAAACGGACGTGGTCATCCGCAATGCCTCCGATCAATGCGGCGCGACGGTTTTCTATCCGGATCATCTCCGGGATGCCTCTTATTCCGAGCCGCTTCTTTTCAATGAGTCTGCCTCGCTGTACTCGGATAAAAGCATCCCCATCGGCGATTCATATACCGTCCGGGCGAATGTGTTCCGGGTGGATCAATCCGATTTTGAGACCAAGCTGCTCGAATTGGAGGGATACATCCGCAATCAGAATTTTGACCTGGACTCGCCTGCACACATCAATAAAATCCGCTCGGAATATCTGGAAACGAACGTGCCGCAAACGGTGATTCGTTACGCGCTTCAGGTTGCGTCCGTTGCGAACACCCCGCTTGAGAAGGCACTGGCGGTGAAGAATCATCTCAGCGAGAATTTCACCTATTCTCTGGATGTTCCCGAGGTTCCGGCCGGCAGAGATTTTGTCGAGTATTTTCTGGAAACCAAGGAGGGTTACTGTGTATACTTCGCCTCCGCGATGTGTATGATGGCTCGAGCGAACGGCATTCCCGCACGATTCGTCGAGGGCTTTATCGCCAATGTTTCCGAGAAACCGTCGGGCGCTCCGTCCACTGTCATCGTTACCGGCAAACATGCCCATGCCTGGTGTGAAATATACATCGCGGGCATCGGTTGGATTCCGTTCGACGCAACACCGGGCGGAGTGGGGATTGATTTCGATC
>CAYGIB010000223.1:0-3746 GCA_964349735.1 uncultured Oscillospiraceae bacterium
TCCTTAATCTGTTGCCAGATGATTCGGGTCATCTCATCCCCGTCCATCTCAACCAAAGGGGTCATCATCTCGATTTTGGACATGTCCGTAACCTCCCGAATTTGCTTGAATCCCGTACATACTACATGATTCATCGTTCCTCGTCAACGAATCGACACTTGTGCGAATAAACAGGCTCGCTGACTGTTATCGGCCGTGTGAAACCCGGTCGAGTGAAAATATAGTCCATTCCAGTGATTGTCTTTCTTCCATTCGCCCGGACTTCACAAGAGCATCCGATTGTTGACATCGCCGGTACAAATCCAATAACTCAGCTATGGAAAACATACCGGCCTGAGACACCAGATTGCGCGCTACAAAAGGCATTACGCCGAGCTTGGCGATGACCGTATCTGCGCGTCCCAAATCCTTTGCACAAATCAGGTGTCGAACATGACGTAAAATTAAAAAGCGAATTTTGGTAATGGCTTCTCGCATGGCAATCAGCTTATCAAAAATAATCAGCGCTTCCTCTGTTTTCCTCATGCCGATTGCGTCAATCATTTTAAATATTGAACCCCGAAGGTCAGGCAGGCAAACCCAATCGAGTGTTTCCACATCAACGGAAGATATGTTATTTGCTTTGCAAAATAGAATAATCTTTTGAATTTCCTGTTCTAAGACAATCATTTGCTTTTCGGTTCTTTCAACCAGGCTATTTGCGGCATCCTCAGAGATGAGTATTTTCTCGCGCTTCAGTAGTCCTCTTATCCAAGCTCCCAGCTCGCGGTCGGTCTGGCGATTGATTTCTGCAAACGCACCGTTTGCAGAAAGCGCATCGATGAGCAGTCTCTTTCTCTTATCTACCTTCGGTTCGATAAAAATCAGACACGTACATTCAGGAACGCCTTCAAATACGTTCACAAACGCTTTCTGGACATCTGATGACTCCGGATATCGTCCGGAAAACAAGCCGGTGTTCTTGAGCACCGTGAGTCGCTTCGACGACAGGAAAGGAGGCGTATACACCAGTGCCTTCAATTCGTCGGGCTCGACTCCGCCCCCATTTCTATCGGACACGTAGGCATCTGCCTCTCCGGCACCGGCGGCAATCACTATTTTTCGAATTGCGGATGATATCTTAGCGAGCAAATATTCCTCGTCTCCGGTCAATAAATACATGGATCTAATCCGTCCGGCCTTGATTTCCGCAGCCAAATCGGAGTAAGTAAGTGCGATTAATTTGGCTTTTGTTTCCTTAGGAGTCATGTTGTCTCTCCGTTATCGAGCATCGTTCGGATGCTTATTCTATCCGTGTACATATTAAAAATCACCGCTCCGTTCTGATCGGTTCTATAAATATCCGCCTGTGCCTCAGCAAGACGCATAAGCACCTCATCGGTCGGATGTCCATAGAAGTTTTGCCCGACACTGATCACCGTAAAACTCGGAGATAAGGCATCCAAAAACGATTCTGAGCTTGAGTACTTGCTTCCGTGATGCCCGACTTTCATTATATCTATTTTTTCAAATAACAACGAATGGATTTCACGATCTTGCATCATACTCTCTTCAGTTATAAATCCGGAGTCTCCCATGAAGAGTATCCAGAAATCACTAACTTTCAGCAAGATGATTAAAGAATCATCGTTTCCGCCTTCGTATTCACAAACTTCCGGATATAGTACGTAAAGGCTTATATTTTCGGAGAGCGAGATGTAATCGCCCCGCTTAAGCGTATAGAATAATCCGGCGGTTTGATAGCCATCAATCAGCTTGCCGTACTCCTCTCCCTCGCCGAAAAAGGACACTCCGATTTGATTGATCCGACCGGTTCTATATAATTCCATTAATCCTCCGCCATGATCTGAATGGAGATGCGTCATAATTGCGATATCAATTCTGTGAATTCCGTAATAGTCCATGACCGGGATTAGAACCCGGTCACATCGATCTGCTTCGCCGCCGTCAATTAGGACAGACATGTCGTCTGTGATGATAAGCGCGCTGTCTCCCTGCCCGACATCCAAAAAAACAACGGTAGCAATCGGCCGGTTCAGGTACGACCTTACCTGAAATGACAGTCCCACAATCAGAAAGGCTGACACAATTATCGCAAGAGTCCGTTTGGCTGTACTCTTTTTCATAGCCGGAACGATGATTGCACCGCAAATACCAATCAGAAGAGGAAGCATGAGTGATTGGAGTCGAATCGCATTGAATCGATCCGATGCACCCAATCGAGATATGCAATCCAATATATAAACAAGTCCCCGAACCGGGAGAAAAAGGATCGAAAACCATCCGTTTACAGGTGCGACGAGCACAAGTATTCGGAAAAGAAACGTAAGAGGAATTACCAGAACACAAATCCACTGGGAGAGCATTGTTCCGATCATTGCAGTCAGCATAAGTATTGGTGATTGCTTTGAAGCCATTCCTACCATCACCGGAAGCATACCGATTTGTGCTGAGACCATACTGGCAACAGGCTTCGATAAAATTCTCGGAATAAAGCCACTCATTTTCTTTACTAATCGGCCACCCAACTGGATGATTGAAAAAGTTGCACCAAACGAGAGTTGAAACCCAATATTACTGATTACATAAGGATTGATACAGAGCAAAATTAAGGACGAAGCAAACAACCCGGAGATAGGGTCTGTTCTTCGGTTTATTGCAGATGAAATTATACTGTATACAGTCATGATAACAGCCCTTGACACAGAAGGCGTCCAGTCAGTAATAAAACCGAATAACATCAAGAATAAGATCGTTGAGATCTGTCTGAAACTCCTTCTGCCGGATATTTTTACGCAAGATGTGACCGGAATCAGGAAACAGGAGACATGCATCCCTGAGACCGCAACGAGATGCGATAGATTGGACGCCCGGAAGCGATTCTGCATCTCTTCGGACAATGCTGATTTCTCGCCTAATATCATCGCGCCGAGAACGGAAGCATCCCCTTCGGAAACAACCGTTTCCCAAGTGTTCATAATATCCTTTCGAAAATCGAAAAAACATTCGGCAATCATACGAATCCATCCGGGGTGTCGATTCCGCTCAGAATCGATATGAATCTTAGAATCCGAGGTGATTAGCTTGAGGTAGATTCCTTCGGACGCATAGTATGACGCATAATTAAAGCCGCCGGGATTTCTTGCCCCGCTGTGCATCATCAAACGACCGGTGATCTCGACGTAGTCTCCGAATGTCAAACTCTCAATAGATGAGTAAAAAGATAATTTGACTCCTTCGTCGGTCTGAAGCACATACGACCGATCCTTCTCATCCTTATCATCATACGGGGATTTGACAATGAATCCGCTGTACATACGGTCATATACTCCGTCACCACACTTGCTCCGGAAAAAATTATCTGCGCGGTATCGGTCATACGATATATAGAAAAATGAAAAAAACATCAACACAATAAACACGATTATGACCCCAACTCGAGGATCGCACATTGGACTGCCTTCATTCATGCAATGTTTGCCTGATCTCGTGTTCAAAGGATAGAAAGATTCCAGACCGGATAAGCAGCCGATACGATATGAAGACAACACAACGATTGAAATGCACGAGGACAGGATAAACCCGGGAATCGGCGGGCTATTCATTCCCGAAAGCACACCGATAAATCCGCCCGCTCCGCAAAGAGCAATCGGACGTGAAAAAATTATTCGCCACATTAACTGAAAATATTGGATTAAAATGTCATGCGTCGGCCGGATAGCAGTATATAAAAGGTATTGAAAAAT